>NZ_JASJXO010000035.1:0-40845 GCF_035018625.1 Subtercola sp. RTI3
AGATGTGTATAAGAGACAGGTGCTGGTGGATCTCGGTGGTGAGCTGGTGCACCTGCCGGGTGAGGTCGGCGATGGAGGTGAGCTCTTGGTCGGACTTAGCGAAGTCGTGGTCGGCCTTGGCCTGCTGAAAGGCGGCCTGCCTGTTCTGGGCGATCATGACGAAGGTCGACAGGAAGATGGCCTCGAGCGACACCACCAGGGTGAGCGTGGGCCACGGGCTCTGCTCGAAGACGAGCATCCAGAGCGCGAAGAGGGCGGCGTGCAGGTAGACGAACCTGATCGACCCGGCAAACGAGGTGATGCCGTCGGCAACCCTCAGCTGCACGCTGCCCGCGCGGCGGCGCGCTTCGGCCAACACGAGTGGGTGGTGTGGCTGGCCATCGCGCAGGATGCGGCGGGGCACGGTGGCGTGGCCGAGTGGCAGCGGCGACCGGGTGGGGGCGGGAGCCATCGCCGGAGCGGCTGGTGGCGCAGTGGCCGGCGCCGGCGCACTGGCCGGGCGAGGCGGATGAACGGGGGCAGACATGCGTCGAAGTTTAGGCAGCCCGACGCTGACGTTGGCCGATTATCTATGCATTCGAGCAATACTCACATCAGAGATTCAGCGTCAGCTGGAGGCCGCCGTGGCACCGATGACGCCGTGCAGCGCCGAGCGGAGGTGCTCGAGCTCCGGCACGGGCATGCTCAGCGCCTCAGCCACCCGCGGCGGAATGGTGAGCGCCTCGGTTCGGAGTGCGGCCCCGCGGGCGGTGAGGGTGAGGTCGAGCATCCGTTCATCTCTGGCACTTCGGGAGCGAGCGAGGTACCCGGCCGCCTCGAGGCGCTTCAGCAGTGGTGACAGGGTGGCGGGCTCGAGACTCAGCGCGTGACCGAGGCTCGTGACCGAACGTGGGCTCTGCTGCCAGAGCGCGAGCATCACGAGGTATTGGGGGTGAGTGAGGCCGAGCGGCTCGAGCAGCGGACGGTAGAGCGCGATGACATTGCGTGCGGCCACCGCGAGCGCGAAGCACACCTGATTCTCGAGCGCGAGCGGATCATCCGACATAGTTAGTACACTAACAGTATGCGCACGAAACGACCACGCAAGGTCACACTGAAAGAAGCCGGCGGCGTTGGCAACTGGCTGAATGCCCGGCTCTTTCCCTACCTGGGCCCACCCCCACTGGGCACGGTCGATCAGCGCGAGCCCGCCGAACGCGCGGCCGAGGCGCTCACCCGAGCCTGCCCGCTCTGCGGGGCGCCGATGTCAGAGCACGAGGTCGACCGCTCGGGTGAGCGTACGCAGCTGTACTGTCCCTGACGGCTGCCTGAAGAGATTTCGGCTGAGTAGGAATATCCAACTCAGACAGTGGTTGAGATGAACACGCCTCGGCGGCGACCGCACGAGCGGGAGCAGCCGGGCATCCGATCACTCGAGCACAGGAGTCAGCTATGTCAACCACCCTCAGCGGCGCAACCGTTCTTGTCACCGGAGCGAACGGCGGCCTCGGCGCCGAGTTCGTTCGCCAGGCGCTAGACCGCGGCGCGGCGAAGGTCTACGCGACCGCCCGCACGCCCCGCGAGTGGAGCGACCCGCGCGTCGTACCGCTGGCCCTCGACGTGACCTCTACGGCATCGATTGCCGCTGCGGTCGCCCAAGCGGCAGACACGAGCATCGTGGTGAACAATGCGGGCGTGCTGGGTGCCGGCGGCATTCTCGAGGGCACTCTGGATGACCTGCGAGCCGTCTTCGAGACGAATTTCTTCGGCGCGGTGGCGGTGGCGCGCGCGTTTGCACCGGTCGTGGGCGCGAACGGGGGCGGCGCCTACCTCGACGTACACTCCGTTCTCAGCTGGATCGGCCTCGCCGGCGGCTACAGCGCCTCGAAGGCGGCGTACTGGTCGGCCACGAACTCGCTGCGCCTCGAGCTCGCTCCGCAGGGCACTCAGGTGGTGGGGCTGCACCTCGGCTACACCGACACCCCGATGACGGCCGGCATCGACGCCCCGATGAACGACCCGGCCGACGTCGTGCGCGCGGCCTACGACGGGCTCGAGGTGGGCGAACTCGAGGTGCTCGCCGACCAGCTGAGCGCCGACGTCAAGAGCGGCCTCGCCGGCCCGATCGAGGCGCTGTATCCGCAGTTCGCGCGCGTCTGACCCGCGCCCGGCATCGCCCGCTGTGCGCCGGGGCAGCGCGTCAACCGGCTGGAGACGAGACGGCCTCGAAACTGAGCTCAGCTTGTCTGCAGCTGGTGGCGCCTGGAGCGCCGGCCACACGCCTCAGCCGATGCGGCCGACCGTCACCGCGATCGACTCCACCGGTTCGCCCGCAGCGGCCAGCAGGTCGGCGATGACGTCGTAGACCCGGCGGCAGGCCTCGGTGGCCGAATCTGCCTCGTCGACTCCGATGGTGACCGAGACGACAAGCCCCCCGGGGCCGTCTGACACGCGAACGCTGTCGCGCGCGGAAACGGCTTCGGCCGTGATCGCTGAAACATCGATCGCCGACGCGTCGAGCACGGCCGCGCTCCGCGACACCGAACCCGCCACCCTTCCGCCTACCGAACCCGCCACCGCACCCACGACCGAGGCTGCCGCTGTGGCTGCGACGGTGGCTGCCACCGAGGCTGCCACCGAGGCCGCCGACACGACGGCGGGTGCACTTGCATACACGGCGGTCACCCCGGTAACGGTGCGCACGGCAGCGGTGAGGGTCGCCGAGAGGGAAGCCAGGTCATCCATCAGTCGTCCTCGTCTGTTCGAACCAGCAGAGCCTCGGGTGCGCGGGAGCGGTGCACGTCGTGCACGGTCACGTCGATCGAGGCGACGGTGAGCTCGGTGTGCTTCAACAGTTCGGCGTAGATCGCCTCGCGCACCCTCGCGGCCGCCGCCACGATGGGTTCGCCCCAGAAAACGCTCGCATCGACGAGAACGGTGATGGGTTCACCCGCGAGGGTGACGTCGCCGACAAGCCGTACCCGCCCGATGAGCAGCCCGCCCACGGTGTCGCCGGCCGCCCGGATGAGCCCGCGCACGGCCCCCTCGGTGAGCGTCAGCTTCGCCGCCGGCGACGGGTGCTGCACCGGAATGTCGCGCCCCGCCCGGGCTTCGAGCCCGATACGGTTCAGGATGCCCGACACCCAGGTATCGGTGGGCGCCGGCTCTGACAGCACATCGGTCTCCAGAAGCGTGCGCGACATCTCGCGCAGGCGCAGCATGGCCGACAGCGCTATCTGGCAGCCCGGAGAGTTCTCGATCGAGGGGTCGAGCGGCTGCCGCCCGGCGTCGAGGTAGTCGTTCAGCTGCTCGATGGTGTGGCCGTCGAGGTCGGCGGGTTCGAAGCCGTCGAGTACAGCATCCGGCGCCTCGAGGTCTACGGGCAGCACCGTGTCGACGGGCAGCACGGCGTCGGTGGGAACACCTCGGGCCTGCAGGGGTTCGTCGCTCATCGCCACTCCTCCATCTGCCGGATCAGGTTCTTGCGCGCACGAGCCAACAGGCCGCGAACAGTCGAGAGGGGCAGATCGAGCTCGCGGGCGATGTCGTCGTAACTGTACTCTGCGAGCTCTTTCAGCACCCAGCACTGTCGCTGCTGCTCCGGCATCGCGTTCAGCGCGGCCGAGAGCGCCGTCTCGCGCGAATGCACCTCCGCGACGTGGTGAGGGGAGGCGGTGTGGGGCGCGGCCTGCTCGTGGTCGTCGATGTCGAGGTGGAGTTTGCGCGCACGGATGCGGTCAATGCTCTTGCGGCTCACGATGCGCATCAACCAGCTCTTGACGACTCCGCCGTCGTTCAGGCTCGGAAGCTGCTGCCAGGCAGTGATGAACGCCTCCTGCACCACATCGTCGCTCTCGCTGTTCGAACCCAGAACTCGTGTGGCGTACGCGCGCATCAACGGCGAGTACCGCCGCACAATGACCTCGAACGCTCGAACGTCTCCGTCGGCCGCCCGGCCCGCGAGGGTGCGGTCGTCGGCCTCGTCGAGCACCGAAGCACGCGCCGGCGGGAGGCTGGCAGGGAGCCGGCTGCGAACATCCACCCTCGCTCCCCCACTTCGAAACTTCTGCACGCTCTGCGTGACGAATCTGACACTGGCTGCGTCTCAGTAGTGACTATCTCATAGCCGCCCTGCAAGGTGCAGGGGTTGATATAAGGAGAAAACTGATGGCAAGCACCACAGCAGCAAGCACCCCCACCACCGTCATTCCGAACTCTGAGACTGCGATCGGCAAGACCGTCATCAACGACAGCGTTGTTGCTAAGGTCGCCGGCATCGCCGCCCGCGAGGTGTCAGGCGTTCACGCTCTGGGTGGCGGCGCAGCTCGCGCCCTCGGCGCCATTCGCAACGTCATGAACAACACCGACCTCAGCCAGGGCATCAGCGTCGAGGTCGGCGAGACCCAGGTCGCCGTCGACGTGACCATCGTCGCCGAGTACCCGGTGCCGCTGCAGACGGTTGCCGACGGCGTGCGTTCGTCGATCATCCGAGCGATTGAAACCCTCGTCGGCATGGAGGTCACCGAGGTCAACGTGACCATCGACGACGTGTACATCGCCTCTGACGACGACACCACCGAGCCGGCCGAGGCGCGAGTTCAGTGAACCCCTCAGGCATCGGCTCGGCGACCCGCACCGGCATCGCGATCGGCGCGGTGCTCGCCCTCACCTGGATCCTCTTCGGCTTCTGGGCGTTCGTCTTCGTCGGCGTCGCCATGGCGATCGGCGCGCTGATCGGCCGCATCGTCGAAGGCAAGCTCGACCCGTCGGCCCTCGTCGGGGCCCTGCGCGGCAAGCGGTCATCGTCATGAGTTCGGTCGCAGCGGCGGGCCCCGGGGTGGGGTCGCTCAGCGTTCCCGCCCAGACCGACGCTGACGGCCGAACCCGCATCACCTCACGGGCACTGAACCGCGTGGTCACGGCGGTGGCCGCCGATGCTCTCGGCGTCGAGGTTCGAAGCGTGAGCGTCGACCTTGCTGACGAAGCGGGCCAGTTGGTGGTCACCGTCAGGTCGCCGCTTCGCGTGGTGTCGCTGACCAGGGTTCAGGATGACCTTTCTCTGGTCGCCCGCACCTCTGGCACCATCCTCGAGCGTGCCGCCGCCGCGCAGCAGCAGATCCGTCGCCAGGCCGCCGATCTCACGGGCTCAGAGATCGCCCGCGTGGTGATTCGGCTGACCGGGGTCGACATTCGCACAGAAAGGCGTGTCTCATGAGTGACACCGTCATGAAGCCCGCAGCTGCGGGCGGCAGCGCCGGCTCAGGGCGGCTCTACCGCCGGCTGCTGCGCCGCGAGACGCACTCACCGAAGTCGGGCCTGGCTATCGTTCTGGCCGTCATCGCCATTCTGATGCTCGTCTACGTGGGCACCGAATGCGTGTTGCGCCTGCTCGGCCAGCCGGCCCTGCTCGTCGCGCCCGCCCGGCTCGCGCAGGCGGTGATCGACGCCCCCACGTACCCAGCGGGCGCGCTGATCGCCGGCGGTATTGTTGCGGCCGTGATCGGTGTCGCACTCGTGATCGGCGCCTTCGGCGGCGGTCGTCGCGCCCGGCACACGCTGCCGGGGTCGCGCGCGGCAACGGTCGTCGACAACGAAGTGATCGCCTCGGCACTCGCCCGGCACGCGGCGAAAGCGGCACACGCCAGCGCCGACAACACCATGGTGTCGGTCTCGCACCGTACCGCTGTGGTTCGGTTGACGCCCACCTCGGGCCGGCCGGTCGACCGTGACGCCGTGGTTCGGGCGGTCGATGAACAGCTCGCCTCGTACGAGGTGAAGCCGGGCATCCGGTCGCGCGTCATCATCAGGGAGCACGGGAAGGTCGGCGCATGAACTCCACCAATCGAGGGGCGAACCGCGCGGTCATCCTGATCGCCGGGCTCGTACTGCTCGTCGCGGGGGCCGCCGCTGTCGCCGTGGGCGCTGTGCCGCAGTTTCGTGACGGCTGGCAGCAGCGCGCACCCGAGGTGCAGAAGACCGTGACGGGCTGGCTCTACCAGACCCCGCTCGGCGATTCCGGGCACAGCTGGCTCTGGATCGTCGCCGCCGCCGTGGCACTCGTCGTCTCGGTTCTGCTGCTGGTGTTCATCCTGCGCCAGGGCCGCGGGCACACGCGTGCACTTCTGAGCGACGCCCCGACCGACGACGGTCGCACCATTGTCGAAGCGTCGGTGGCCGAACAGCTGCTGGCCGACGGTCTGAGCGGGCGCCCCGAGCTGGTTTCATCGCACGTGTCGACCTACTCGGTCAGGGGCACGTCGGTGCTCAAAGTGTCGGTGTCGTGCCGGCGCGGTGTCTCACCCCGGGAGGCGGGTCGGATGGTCGAGCAACTGCTGCTCGCCCTCGACGCGCTGCTCGGGTCAGAGGTTCCCGCGGTCGTACAGATCAGCGGGGGCTTCAGGGTTCGAACCGCCGGATCGACGCGGCTGCAGTAATTCCGCATCGTTTCACCCCCCACACCCCACAAAAGATCCCCCACAAAAGAAAGGAAGAACTCATCATGAGCGCTTCAGACAAGATTGAGAACGCCGCGCAAGATCTCAAAGGCAAGGCAAAAGAGGCTCTCGGCAACGTCACCAATGACGACTCGAAGGTCGCCGAGGGCAAGGCCGACCAGGCTGCTGCCAGCGCGAAGAAGGCCGGCGAGAACGTGAAAGACGTCTTCAAGAGCTAGATCGATCGCGACGCCCGTCGCGCCTCCCACGATGATCTGTCGGTCGGCTTCGCAGTGTGCGAGGCTGGGGCCGTGTCAGACGATCAGCTGGGCGGCGCGGCGGGCGTTGTCGTCGTTGCGCGGCCGTTTCGGCCCAACCCATTCGAGCTCGTGCTCTGGGTGATGGCCCCGGTGCTCATCGCGGTGTCGATCGCGGGGGTCTTCACCTCGGCGGCCGCCCAGTACGAGGTCAGCCAGCGGGTCACCTGTAGCCCGAACGGTGGATGCGATGTGCCGGCCAACTTCGTTCTTCGCCAGATTCTTGGCACGTTCGCCCCCGAGACGTTCGCCGTGGGATTGCTCTGCATTGTGGTCGCCCGACCCTGCCGCTGGCTGCCGCTGCTGGCTGCCGCTCGGTGGCGGGGTCTGAGGAGGGATGGAACGGAAACGTCCTCTACGGGCTCGGCTTTCTTGGGTGAGTTGGCTTTCAGTTGCGGCGTAGGCGAAGTTTCCATGGCATGAGAATGGATTCGAATTGCACGGCGAAATTCATTTTCGATGTGCCGTTGCTTCGTTCTTCGAACCGGATCGGGTATTCCGCCACGGAGAGTCCGTGTCGGATTGTGCGGTAGTTCATCTCGACTTGGAAGGAGTAGCCGTTGCTGCGAATCGAAGACACGTCTATTTTGCGAAGGGTTGCTGAGTCCCAGACTTTGTACCCGGCTGTGGCATCTTTGATCCCGAGACGGAGTACGGCGTTCACGTACCAGTTCGCGCCTGCGGAGAGCGTCTTGCGAGACCATGCCCATGCCGCGTCGACGGATCCCCCTGGCACGTAGCGTGATCCAATCACCAAGGCGGCGTCTGATCCTTGTAGCCGGGCAATCATCGCCGGGATGACCTCCGGGGGGTGCGAGAGATCGGCGTCCATTTGGATCACTGTGTCGGCGCCCGCCTCGAGCGCCCGTGTGATGCCGGCAACGTAGGCGCGTCCCAGTCCGTCTTTGGTGGTGCGATGCAGGACCGATACGAATCGGTCAGGCTCCGCTGCGTACTCGTCGGCGAGTTGGCCCGTGCCATCCGGTGAGTTGTCATCGACGACGAGTACCTCAAGACCCGCGACGTCTAGTGCCTTCAGGCGGCTGATGAGGTTGGGGAGGTTTTCGCGTTCGTTGAACGTTGGCACGACCACGACCACTCGCTGCTGCACGTTCGCCATACATAACCCCTATTTACCTCTGAGACGTCGAAACCCGAGCGGATCGGACTCCGCAGCGAGCCTAGTGGAGCGTCCTCAGCTCTCAGAATTGGCCGCGCTGAGTGAACCGCTGGGGGCGTCACGAGGGGGATGGCGCGGGAGATGGGTGTAGACGCTAATCTGGGCGAATATCCCCAGATTCGTGGAGGCCCAACCCATGCCCGATGTCAAGATCTCTGCCCGACCCTCCAGGATCGTTGCGGGGAGGTACACGGCGGACGATGGGCTGTTCGGGCCCGACAGCATCACGTGGAAGTTGCATGCGCAGCCGAGCATGGCGTTTGTAGGCATTCTCGCTGCGACCACCCAGATGCTGCACCCTCGCGTGATGCGGATGATCGACCAGGCGTCATCGTTCCGCACCCATCCCGAGTCGCGGGGGTATCAGACCTGGCTCTACACCATGACGATCACTTATGGCGATGTGGCGGCAGCGAACCGGGCGGCCGCGACGCTTCGGCGCATCCACCAACACGTGAAAGCGATTGACCCAGATACCGGGCGAGAGTACAACGCCGAAGAACCCGATCTGCTCATCTGGGTTCAAAACTCGCTGACCTATTCGGCGATCACCGTCTTCAGCCGGTACGTACCCGACCTGATGACCGACGCCAACCGCGACCAGTATGTCGACGAGCAGCGCACCGCGGGTGAGCTGATCGGCATGAACCGCGACGACCTGCCAAAGACCTACGCCGAGCTGCAGGCCTATATCGACTCGGCGCTGCCGAGGCTCGCCACTATTCCCGAAGCACTCTGGTTCCGCGACGCGATGACCTCCCGCACAGTCGCGGGCGCGGCGAAGCAGAAACTGCCTGATTATCTGTTGGGCCGAATCATCAAAGACGAAGCCCTCGGAATGATGGTCACGTCTCACCGCGAGCTCTTCGGTATCTCGTTCCCGGTTTGGCGGCGGGTAGCCGCACGCGTGGGAGCGTCGTTGCTGCTGAAGGCGGCCGCCTCGAAGGCGCCGGTAGGACCGACGATCTCGAAGCTGCGTGAACAGGTCGACACGGAAGCCTTCGGTTCTCCGCGGCACTCTCGCATGCCCGGCGGCCACTGATTGGCCCGGCTGCTCGACTGCACGCGACGAAGAAGTCTGGGCGGCTTGTGAATTCGGTGCCCGGTCTGGGCCAACTTCTGCGCTGGTGGTTGAGGTTCGCATGGATGCCTGTTATGGAGCAGCGGCCTCAAGCTCGCTTTCACCGCGCGGTGGGCCCCCTCCCCTGTCCAGCGATCCGCGCGGACTGTGGTCAGCCGGTGGGTGGGCTTAGACCGAGGCGTGGGTAGAGGGCGCCGTATCCGGTCTGCAGTCCGAGTTGTAGCGCCGGGCCGTCATGGCCGGCGTTGGGGATCTCTGTGTAGCTGGATTTCCAGCTGGCTTTGACAGCAGCGTTGAAAACGGTTTGGACGCCGGTTTTGATCTCGCTGTCGTCACTGCCAGCCGTGAACACGGCGAAGGTGTCTGGGTAGGCCTTTTTCGCCATAATGTTCACTGGCCAGGTTGACTCGTACGTTGCCTTATTGCCGCCGAAGTATTTCCGGACTGCCCCGTCATCGCCGTATGCGGGATATTGGTCTCCAGAGATGTCGACGACGTTGCCGAAGGTTTCTGGGTACTTCGCGGCGAAGTAGGTGGCGCATTCTCCGCCGTTAGAGAATCCGACGAAGCTCCAGTCTTTCGGGTCGTCGAGGACGTTGAAGTGCGACCGAACGTATGGCACAACATCTTTCATGATGTATGTCTCGGCTTTGTCGCTTGTCACGTCCAGGCAGAGCGGGTCTTTGCTCGGGTCGCCGAGCTGATCCGGGTTGATCACGATCGGCGCGAGGCCGCCATTTTTGGCGGCCATACCGTTCAGAATCGCTGCGGTCGCGGTCAAGTCGGGGCTGCCAGGGGATCCCATCAGCTGGATTACGACAGGCAGTCTTGGGGCATTCGGTACCAGTGCGGCAGGTGGAAGGTACGCCAGCGCTGGCCGAGCGACGAAACCAGAATTTGCATTCGGAATGCTGAGAGAGCCCAAACTCCCTGCGGCAGGCATGTCCGCCGGAGGCGACCAGGTCTCATACAGCGGCGCGGACACCGGAATCGGGCCAGATGCGGCCGGGGTTGTTGGCGTGGGCAGCATTGGGCTTGTCGCGGGGAGGGCGAGGGGTTGGGCGGTGCTGATATCGATGAGTGCGCCGAGGGTCGTCAGTAGCCCGATGCTGGCGTTCACGCCGAGGACACCCGTCACGGCGAACACGACAATTGCTATGCCCGCGATCATTCGCCTCCACCACCGTGCTCGCCACACGCTCACCAGCGCCAAACCGATCGCCGCGAACGTGAAAACGATCACCAGGACCGAGGTCGTGGACAAGCCGACGTTGAAAATGTCCCACACGTTTATGGTGAGCAACACGGTGATCAGCGCGATCAGGGCGCCGCTAAGAATCCCTGTCAGAGCGACCAGTACCCACTTTCGTGTCGGTCGACGTGCCAGCAGGAAGATCACGAGGGCGATGCTCAGAGCGACTACCGCATGAATCGACGCGCCGTCAATGATGTTGAGGTTGAGAATGGTGTCGATCACCGAACCTCCGAGCTGAAACGAAAACGTACGCGTCTACCGTACCGATTCCAAACCCACGCATACTGACAACCAGCCCGACGGTGGTAGCTCAAATCGACGACACAGTGTCGGCCTTTGACGGTGATTTGGACTGAGACGGGATCGGCGCTGGTTCTAAGCCAAGCCCATCTCGAGGACGAGTCTTCGCCGTATCCGACTGCTCCTGAACGGAGGCTACCCTCACGCGAAACTCCTGACCAGTGCGACGAGAACCTGCCCATCGGGGACCTGCTGCGGAAGGGGTCCACGATCAACACGACCTCGTGGGGTGGACCGAGGCGGAAACGTGGCTCCGCTTGCGCCGCAGCTCACTCTTGTCGAACTTCGAACCGCCAAGACCCTGAGCAGACGTCTTCGTTCCGTTACTACTACTGCTCAGACCCCGTGGTCCTTGGCCGCGGTCAGCGAGCCAGAGTGGCCGCGAGTTGCGCGCGCAGCTCGCGGCGCACGGAGTCGGCCATGAAGCCGGCCCGCACACTCGTCTCGGCCAGGTCGGCGAGGGCCGCGGCGTCGAAGCCGAGCTGGTCGCTCAGAACGCGGTGCTCATGGCTGAGGGTCGACCCGGTCTGGCGTGGGTTGTCGTCGCCGAGCACCAACGCCACCCCGGCCGCCCGAAACGCGGGTGCCGGATGCCCGGCGATGGCGCCGATCGCCCCGGTGTACCAGTTCGATGTGGGGCACACCTCCACGACGATGCCGTCACCCGCGATGCGTTTGAGCGCTTCGGGGTCGTCGGTGAGGTGGGCTCCGTGCCCGATGCGGGTGGCGCCGAGGAGGGCGACCGCCTCGAGCGCCGCCGATGCCGGGCCGGCCTCTGCCGCGTGGCAGGTCACCCCGAGGCCGGCCGCGCGGGCGATGCCGAAGGCCCCGACGAACGGCTCGAGGGCAGCGAATCGCAGCTCGTCGCCGGCGAGATCGAACCCCACGACTCCGGCATCGGCGAAACGGGCAGCCGAGCGCGCGACGGCCTCGTTGAGCTCGGAATCGTGCAACCTCAGGGCTGCCACAACGACGCCGGCGGGCATCCCGGAGGCATCGGAGCCCTGCCGGGCACCCTCACACACCGCGGCGATGACCTCGTCGAGACCGAAGTTCTCGGTGGTGTGCGTGGCCGGGCCGAAGCGCAGTTCGAGGTAGCTCTGGCCGTCGGCCGCGGCGTCTTCGACGGCCTCGCGCGTGATGCGGGTGAGCGATTCGCGGTCGGAGAAGAGCGGGTAGGTCGAAGCGACCTTCTCGAGGTAGATGGTGAGGTTCGATGGGGCGTCGAGCTGCAGGGCATCCACCCAGCCGCCGGCCGGCTGCGAAAGGCCGAGCTTCTCGGTGAGTGCACCGGCGGTCGTGGGGCGAACGTTGCCCTCGAGGTGGGTGTGCAGATTCACGAGCATCAGCGGGCGCCTTCGGTTGCGGGTGGGGTTGCGGGTGGGTTCGCGACAGCGGCGGCCGAGCGCGGCCCGGGGCGGGCACGAAGGTGGATGCGCTGGCCCTGCTTGCTGAAGATCATCAGCACGTTGACGTCGGTAGGGCCGGCCGCCGACATCCAGTGCGGGGTTCGGGTGTCGAATTCGGCGGCCTCCCCGGCGCCCATCACGAGGTCGTGCTCGCCGAGCACCAGGCGCAACTCACCGTCGAGCACGTACAACCACTCGTAGCCGTCGTGCGTTCGGGGGTCTGCGACCAGTGGATGCCCGCCCGCCTCCAGCGCCGGCATCGTGACCTTCACCGTCTGAACCGGTGCCGATTCGGGCGAGAGCGGCACGTAGACCATTCCGTTCGCGCGCCGCTCAGCACCGTGGATGCGCGGATCAGGCGCCGCCCGTGGCACAAGATCGTCGAGCTCGAGTCTCAGGGCCCGGGCGATGGGCACCACCAGTTCGAGATTCGGCGCACGTTTGCCCGACTCGAGCCGTGACAGGGTGCTCGCCGAGATGTCTGTGGCCACCGAGAGCTCGTCGAGCGTGAGCCCGCGTTTCTGCCGCCAGCTCTTCAGCCGCGGCCCGAGGTCAGCGAGCGAGGAATCGACCACAGCGACCTTCTCTCTCGTGCCTGAACGCGAATCACCAATGCTGTCAGCATAGCCGCAGCCGGTTCCCAAAATTTGCCACTTCGGCACAGCGGCTTGCCAATCAGTGCGATTTGCAGCGACGCTTGACCCATGATCGAGAACAGCTATGAAGATGCCGCAACGACCGAATCCCGCGAGATCGACCACTCCCAGCCATGGGAGGTGGTGATCGTCGGGGGCGGTGCCGCCGGGCTCAGTGCCGCCCTCATCCTGGCGCGGGCCCGGCGCCGCGTGCTGGTGCTCGACGGAGGCGAACCCCGCAACCGGTTCGCGCCGCACCTGCACGGCATGATCAGTCGCGACGGATACTCGCCGCTGCAGCTCGTCGAAGACGGCCGCCGCGAGGTTCGCGCGGCCGATGGTGTCATCGAGACGGCACACGTCGTGTCGGTGCGGCGGCTCACGCCCGCCGAGAGCGCTGACGCAGACGCGCGCGCCACCCCAACTCCAACCACAACCACAACCACAACCACAACCACAACCACAACCAACGTCACAAACGGAGCCGCAAACCTGGGCACGGGCACACTCGGAACCGGAGCCGCAGCCGCAGCCGCAGCCGCAAACCTGGTCACGGCCACACCCGGAGACGAATCCGCACTGACCGGCATAGCCCCGGCACGGTTCGAGCTCACGACAGAGTCGGGCGCGAGCATCCGGGCCGGCCGCATCATTGTGGCGACGGGCATTCGCGACGAGCTGCCGCCCATCGAGGGGCTCGCCGAACACTGGGGGCGCGGGGTGGTCGCCTGCCCGTATTGCGACGGATTCGAGGCGCGCGGCCGTGCCATCGGCGTGCTCGCGGGGTCGGTGCCGGCGCTGCACAAGGCGCATCTGCTGCGGGCCTATTCTGACGATGTGACCGTTTTCACTGCCCTCGCCGGGCCCGTTCCCACCGACGACCTGCGTGCTCTCGCCGCGCGCGGCATCGCCGTCGACGACCGTCCGATAGCCCGCATCGTCAGCACCGATGGCCGCCTCACCGGGGTCGCCCTCGATGACGGCACCATCGTCGCCCGCGACGTGATGTTCGTCGACGGCCGGATGATCGCCCTCGACGCCCTGCTGACCCAGCTCGGTGCCCAGCAGAGCGACACCATGGCCGGGCCGTGGACAACGGTCGACGCCACCTTCAAGACCACCGTCGACGGGGTGTGGGCCATCGGCAACTCGGCGAGCCCTTTCGCTCTTGTGCCGATCGCGGCCGCGTCTGGAGTCGTGGCGGCCGCCACGATCAACGCCGAACTCGTGCAAGAAGATGTCGCCCGCGCCCTCGCCGCCTGGCAGGTGGCAGCGTGAGCCCCCACGAGCCGCACGGCCATGTCGAGCACGATCCGTCTGCCGGGAACGTCGGGCCGCCCAGACCTGGGCCGCACGATCACGACGGCCAGCACCCCGCACCGCGCCCGTTCGTGCCGAACGAGGCGCACGGCAACGACGCAGAAGCCGTCTGGGAGGAGCTCTACCGCGAGCGCGGAAAGGCCTGGAGCGGCCGCGTCAACGCCGCCCTGGCCCGGGAAGCCGCGGCCCTCGAACCAGGTTCGGCGCTCGACCTCGGCAGCGGCGAGGGCGGCGACGCCATTTGGCTCGCACAGCGCGGCTGGTCGGTGACGGCCGTCGACGTGGCACCCACCGCACTGGCCCGGGGCGCGGCCGATGCCGACGCTGCGGGGGTCTCCGAACGCATCCGGTGGGTGCACTCAGACCTCGCGACCTGGCAGCCCGCTGAGACGTTCGACCTGGTCACCTCGCACTTTCTGCATTCGCCCATCGAGTTTCCGCGCGAGGCCGTACTTCGGCGCGCGGCGGCCGCAGTCGCCACCGGCGGCCTGCTGCTCATCGTCGGTCACGCCGCCTTTCCCTCGGGCCACGAACACGACACCCTCGCGCTGCCGTCGCCCGACGAGGTGCTGCAGTCACTTGCGCTGCCGCCCGGCGACTGGATGATCGTCACCAAGGCCCCCGTCGAACGCCCCGGCTCCGGCCGGCCCGGGGAGCCCGCCACCCTCGTCGACAGCGTGCTCAGCCTGCGCCGCCTCTGACCGAGCCGCCCCCGCCGGCGGGCGACGAAGTGGGGCAACTCGATAGGAAGAGTGGAGTGGGCAGGGCATGGGGGGAGGGAGCGGAGCGCTAGGCGCGACCCTTCAGAATGAGGTTCCAGTAGACCCACGGCAAGACGTAGCGGTCGGCGACCCAGGTGAGGCGGCGCTCCTTCGCGAGGCCCCTCCAGAAGGGAATCGTGGGCTTGGGCTGGTAGCGGTCGTCGAACTCGGCAAAGACCACGCTCGAGCGCGAGACCGTGAACGGGCACACCGAGTAGCCGTTGTAACGCTCGGGCAGGGGCTTGCCCGCGAGCGCCGCCGCGAGATTCTTGGCCAGCACGAGCGTCTGCTGGCGGAGTGCGCCGCCCGACTTCGAGTTGGTGGTGGCCGCCGCGTCGCCCAGCGACCAGACATTCGGGTAGCGCGGGTGCCGCAGGGTCAGCGGGTCGACATCGACGAAGCCAGTTGTGTCGCCGTCGTCGCGAACGTTGCCGGCGACAGCGGCCAGCCCCGTCGAGGCGATCCAGTCTGGTGCCGACTGCGGAGGCACGGCGTGCAACACGTCGTACGAGAGCGACCGCCGCGAGACGCCGCCGGAGCCTGAGTACGCGCCCACACCGGCGATGACGAGGGTCTTGGCCTGGGCATCCACTTCGACCAGTTCGCTGCTGTACTGCACCTCGATGCCGTACTCGGCGACCTTACGTTCGAGCTCGCGGTCGATCATCGGCATGCCGAAAAGCGTGGGCGACGAGACCACGAGCACCACGCGGATGTCGGCGAGCACCCCCTGCTCGCGCCAGTAGTCGCACGCCAGGTACATGGGTTTCTGCGCCGCACCCGCGCACGTCGCGGGGCCGGCCGGCTGGGTGAAGACGACTGTTCCGCTTCGGGTGCTGCTCAGCACCTGCCACGCTTTTGGCGCGTACTCGAGTTCGTAGTTCGACACACCTTGCGGCGTTGCCATGGCGTCTGCCAGGCCGGGCACGGCATTCCAATTCTTCTGGATGCCCGGGCACACCACCAGCTGCCCATACGTCACCCTCGCGCCCGACTCGAGCATCACCGTATTCGTATCGGGGGCGATCGTCTCGACCCTGTCTCTGATCCACCCGACGCCCCGCGGAATGACCGACGCCTGTCGCCGCACCGCCATGCCGGGCGCGGCGGTTCCACCGGCGATGTGCGAGAACATGGGTTGGTAGAGGTGGTTCTCGCGAGGCTCGATCACCGTGACATCCGAGACGCCGTACCGGCGCAGCCGACCGGCCACCGAGAGGCCGGCGTTGCCACCGCCGATGACGACGACGTTGTGGTGGGCGCTCTGTGGTGCGGGCATGCTCGTCGCCCTCCGTTCCGGAGGCGATGCCCCGCACTCGAGGTTACCCGGGGCGACAGATACCCGAAAGCGGTTGTGCGCTCCCTCGGATGTGAATACAAGCGGCGCGCGCCGACGCAGCACAATGGAGGCATGACCCGCGTCTGCTTCCAGCTCTCTGTCTCTCCCGAACACCTCGATGAGTACCGTCGCCGGCACGCGGCCGTGTGGCCGGCGATGCTCCGCGAGATCGACGCGTCGGGCCGGCGCAACTACTCGCTGTTCCTCCGACCCGATGGGCTGCTGATCGGGTACTACGAGACCGACTCGGTCGAGGCGAGCGACGCCTACCTCGAGGCGTCGGCCGCGGCCGCCGAGTGGGAGGCCCACATGGGCGACCTGTTCGACGGCCTCGACGGGCGCGCCGACCAGGCGGCCACCCCGCTCGAGGAGGTCTTCAACCTGGGCGACCAGCTGGCGGCGCTCGGCGAGTAGCTGGCCGGCACCCTGCACGACCGCTCGCGCACACCGGTTCGCTCAGCGACCGCCTTCGAGCTTGCGCGCGCGCTGCTGCTGGCCACCCGGCCCGTACGGGTAGTCGTCGAGCTGCGGTTCGCTGGCGACGGTGAGCCGAAGCAGTTCGTCGGGAGTGAGGTCGAGATCGGTTGCACCGAGGTTGTCGTTCAGCTGTTCGAGGGTGCGGGCACCCAGGATGATCGAGGTCACGGCCGGGCGCGACGCCAACCACGCGAGCGACACCTGCGACGCCGACGCCGAGTGGATGCGCGCGATGTCGGTGACAGCATCCAGAACCTGCCAGGTGACAGAGTTCGAATTGCGCTTCTGCCAGGCCTCGAACCCGCGCTCGGGGTTGTCGCCGAGGCGCGTGCTGCCGGCAGGGGCCTGGTCGCGCACATACTTGCCGCTCAGCCAGCCGCCGCCGAGGGGCGACCACGGGAGCAGCCCGATGCCCGCATCGAGCGCCGCCGGAACGATCTCGTGCTCGATGTCGCGCACGAGCAGGCTGTACTGCGGCTGCAGGGTGACGGGGGCCGCGAAGCCCTGCGCCCGCGCGACGTGCGCCGCTTTCGTCAGCTGCCAGCCGAGGTAGTTCGAGAAACCGTAGTAGCCGATCTTGCCGGCCGTGACCGCGTCGTCGAGAAACCGCAGGGTCTCCTCGATGGGCGTGAAGGCATCCCAGGCGTGCATCTGGTAGAGGTCGATGTGGTCGACGCCGAGCCTGCTCAAAGACGCGTCGAGCGCGGTGCGCAGGTGCCGGCGGGAGAGACCGAGGTCGTTCGGGCCGTCGCCCATCGGAAAACGGCCCTTCGTGGCCAGAACCACTTGCGCGGCCTCGGTCGGATGCGCGGCGAGCCACCGCCCGATGATCTCTTCTGAGACGCCCGCGCTGTACACGTCGGCCGTGTCGACGAAGGTGCCGCCGGCTGCGACGTAGGCATCGAGGATGGCGTGCGAGGTCTGCTCGTCGGCTTCGGCGCCGAAGGTCATGGTTCCGAGGGCGAGCTCGGAGACGGCGGCGCCTGACGCGCCGAGGGTGCGGTACTGCATGAAATCGTGCCTTTCGGTTGAGGCGAAGATCGCGTTCACCGGTCTTCGGGAGCACCTTCGACGCTACACCCGGGGGTTCGGCCGCCGCAGCACTTGCGCGGGCCCCCGCCCTCGCCCTCAAGTCGATTCAGGTGGGCCGCGGCGAGGGGCGAGGGCGGCGACGGCAGCGGCAGCGGCGACGGCAGCGGCAGCGGCAGCGGCAGCGGCAGCGGCAGCCAGCCTACTCGCAGCCCCAGCCGTCTCCGTTGCCGTCGAGTTTGTAGATGTCGGTGCCGATGACGTGCACGGGACCCTTGACGTAAGCCGGCCCATTGCCGCTGCCTCCGGCGCAGTCGACATCGCTGGCGATCGGCACACAGGCGTGGTCGTAGTTCGGGTCGCAGCCCGACGTGTCGGCAGCAGGCGCCGGCGCAGCGGGCGCCTGCTCCGGCGCAGCAGCGGGCGCCGGCTGCCTGGTTCCCTTCGAGGTCGTCTCGTCGATCGGGGGCGTTGTCACCGCGCTGCCGAGCTGCGCGCGTGACGTCTCGACGCCGTCGGTCATCGTCACGTCGTACGTGGCCGCTGACTCCCCGTTCTGCCCCGCTCGCGTGATCGCGCTCGACCCGGCATCACGCGACGGGTCGTCGACCGTTGTCTTGGCGAACGGAACCGTCGTCTTCACCGTGACCGTCGAGTGCGTGACAACCGGGGTGTGCGTCGGAGCCGGGGTGGGGGTCTGCAGCGCAGCCGCACTCGGTGATGCCGGGGCGCCCGCCCGGGCATCCGGAGCCGACGCATCGGATGGCCCACCAGCCGGCGTCGTCACCGACGCATCGGCTGAGGTGAGCGACGGATGGGAGGCCTGCGACACTCCGACCGACACCGCGACGACGACCGCAGTTGTGGTGAGCAGCAGCACGGCGCCCCCAGCGATCAGTGCGCCGATGAACAGGCGAGCCCCCACTGGCATACGTCTGGCCGTCGAATTCTTCTTCTGCACTTTCAACCCCCGTTGCGATGCCTCAACTGTAGGCACGCGTCGGCGCGCTGAACAGAGATTCGAGCCGATGTGCCCCGCTTTGGGGGTACCCGAACCGCGCTCAGCGCGCGGGAACCAACGCGGTCGGCGCGGCGACTGCGAGCGACCCGATCGGCCGCGACGGCACTCCCGTCTCGGGGTCGAGCTCGAACGCGGTCACCTCACTCGATCGCTCGTGGGCCACCAGCAGCAGCCGACCCAGAACGGCATGGTGGCGGGGCCAGTCACCGCCGCTGTCGGTGTCGGCTACCGGATGCACTGCTCCCGCCTCATCGATTCGCAGCGTGCTGACGAGGTTCGATCCGCGCACCCCCACGTACGCGAACCGCGCATCGCCCGACAGTGCGATTTCGGCCGCGGAGTCGCCCGCCCGTGCGCCCCCGTTCGTGGCCGGGCCGACGCTGGCGATGCCGTACCGGCCGCCCGACGTTGCCGCCGCGCCCACACGCACCACGACCACCTCGATCGAGTACTCGGTCACCACCAGCACCGACCCGTTCGGATGCAAGGCCATATGGCGCGGGCCGCTTCCGAATGGAAGCTCCACTTCGTGGTCGAGCACCAACCCGCGTGCGACGCCGGTTTCGGGCGTGGTCACGGGCACATAGTTCCAGACGCGCAGCAGGTCGAACCCGAGGTCTGTGGTCATGATGCGTCCGTCGGGCAGCATCAGCGACGCATGCGCGCGGCTCACGCGCGGCGGCAGCGTTTGGGGCAACCCCGCCTCGGCGAGCGCGGCAGAGGCGGCGCGGGTGGTGGCGGCGTGTGGATCCGCCGCTGGAGCACCCTCGAACCGCGACCCGATCGACCCGTCAGCTCCGAGCTCGTACAGCAGCACGCGGCCGTCGCCCCAGCACGTGACCGTGAGGTACCGGGCATCCGGAGCCACCGCCACATGACACACCGCTGCCCCCGCCGGCCACGGCTCGCCGAACGGTTCGAGCGTCGGTGACGCGGCGTTCGGCTGCCGGTACGCGGCCACCGTCTCGGCGGCTTCGGCTACGGCGTACACGACAGGCAGCTCCGGATGCACGGCCACGAACGAGGGCGACGATGCCGCTGCTCCCACTCCCGCCCACGCGAGTTGCCCGTCGGACGCCACCGTCAGCGCGCCGACCCCCACCCCGTCGCGCCCCGCATCGGCGGTGTAGCTGCCCACCCACAACGCGGTGGATACGGATGCGGCGTCTGCTGTCGTCATTCCCCAATCTAACCAGCAGGAACATTCTTGGGCACAAATGGAACCTTTCGCCGGGCTGTGCACACTATGAGGTATGGGGACAGAAATATTTGACGAACCAGCAGCGTGGGAGCTGGCTCGAGACGGTGACGCCGAAGCCTTCGCGCAATTCTTCGACGCTCATCACGGCCGCGTGTTCGGGCAGGCTCTTCGACTCATCCGCAATGCGCACGATGCAGAAGAAGTGACGGCCGTCGTCTTTCTCGAGGCTTGGCGCAGACGCGCCGCTGTTCGCATCGTCAACGGAAGCATCATCGGGTGGTTGCTCGTGACGACCAACAACGTGTCGCACAATCTCAGACGCAGTCGGCACCGTTACCGAGCGGCCATCGATCGCCTCTCGCATTCTGTAGCCGAAGAGGGGCCCTTCGCCGAACTCGACGAACGGCTCGACAGAGTGGGCCGCGATGCGACGGTGCGGTCGATTTTCTCTCAGCTCACTCGAAATGACCAGAACGTCATGACGCTCTGCGTGATCGAAGAACTTTCACTCGCGGATGCAGCAGCCGCTCTGGGTGTACCCCTGGGAACCGTCAAATCCCGGCTGTCCCGCGCAAAACAGAGGCTGGCCCGGCTTACGGCCGAAGCATTCGACGAGAACACGACCACATCGGGAGGTGTGAAATGAGTAAAGATGATCGATTCGACCCCCAGCGCAGATCTGAGATTCGGCAACTGCTCATCGAGACCGTGAATGCAACACCGAGGCGCCGACGAAACCGGCACATGATTCTCACGGTAGCGGTCATCGTCGTTGCCGGGCTGACAGCAACAGGTACCGCTGCGGTCGCTCTCAACGGCGCTGCGCTCTTCGGCCAGCCTGCGCCGGTGACAGCTGCACCGGCCGCGACCGTCACGCCCCCGCCCACGCCGCACACACCGCAGCCGACCGCAGCCCCGACGACAACCGCTCCCGTTGACACGAAGCCCCACATCTCGACGCCGACAACCCGCTTCACTGCACCGAGCTGGGGCGCCGGTGTGACGACCAAACTGACCGGGCTCAGCGCAGATTCGGCGTATTCACTCTCGATCGACTCGAGATATCGTGGCGAATCAAAGATTCCCGGTGGATACTTTTCGCAGTTCAGTACTGCCGTCGTCTTCACCACAGATGACGCTGGAAATGCGACCGTGACGTGGACTCCCGACGTCTTTCCCCGAAACTTCACCGATAGTGGGGAGAGTGGCTATCTTCTGGGCAGCTACATCCGAGTCGACGAAGGGAGTTCACCTCGGAACGACAACTCGACATCGGGAATCATCGTTCCCATAGCCGTGAGCGATCAACTGTCGCTGTCCTTTCTTCCAATCGACGACGTGCAGGTGAAGCCAGCCGCCTGCGTCGAGCCCGATCAGCTGATCGGTGATGGATCGGGCCTCGCCGTCACAATCACCGGACTGTTGCCGAACGAATACGTGATGGTCAGCGGGCAGCAGACCAATACCCTGGGTCTCTACTACTTTCTCGACATGGGCTATGCCGACGACTGGGGTCGTATCACTCTTTTCGCGCGCAACACGTCACCCGACACCACCATCCCAACGTCGGCGTCAATCGAACCCGCTCAGTGGCGCCTGATCTGGTCAGGCAACTATCGGGTCACACCGACTGCCGCTCACCCCGACGGGTCGCTCCCGCTGACGGTCGGCAACTGCTGAGGAGCGATGCGAGTCAGCCGGACTGACGCGTCACCGAGACCATCGACTTTCCCCAGATCGTCGGCGCGGAGGGAATGGCCCGACGATCTGGGGAAAGTCGGCGAAGACCGTGGCTACGGGCTGAGGGCTGTGGGCTGTGGGCTACGCGGAGGGCGCGAAGAACGCGGCGATGGCCGCGGAGAGCGCGGCCGGGTCGTCGACGTGGCAGAGTTCGCGGGCCGAGTGCATCGACAGCAGGGCGATGCCCACGTCGACGGTGCGAATTCCGAGCCGGGTCGCGGTGAGCGGCCCGATGGTCGATCCGCAGGGAACCGAGTTGTTCGAGACGAACTCCTGGTACGCGACGCCCGCGTCGGCGCACGCCGTCGCCCAGAGGGCCGCGCCGTGCGCGTCGGTGGCGTAGCGCTGATTGCCGTTGATCTTCAGCAGCGGCCCGCCGCCCGCGATGGGACGGTTGGCGGGGTCGTGCTTCTCCGGGTAGTTCGGATGCACGGAATGCCCGGCATCGGCCGACACACACCACGAACCGGCGTAAGCCTGAAGCCGTTGCCCGCTGGTGGCTCCGAGCCCGCCCGAGATACGGGTGAGGATGTCGTCGAGCAGCGGCCCGCTCGCCCCCGACCGCGACTCAGAGCCGAGCTCCTCATGGTCGAACGCCGCCAGCACGGTGATGTGCCTGGCCGCCCCCGCGCCGCCCGCCGCCCCAGCGCCGCCCGCCGGTCCCGCGCTTGCCGCGGTGCGCGCAGCAGTACCACCGCGCGCACCCGCCACCGCGATCAGCGCCCGCAGCCCCGCGTAGACCGACGAGAGGTTGTCCATGCGCCCAGCCGCAAACAGCTGGCCGCCGAGCCCGAACCGGGCCGGCGCCGCGGTATCGGCGGTGAGAATGTCATACCCCGCAATGTCGGCGCCAGTCACAGCAGCACCGGCTAGCCCTCCGCCCGCACCCGCGGCCGTGAACGCGCCACCAGCACCGCCAGCACCAGCACCAGCACCAGCACCAGGCTTCCGCCCCTTCCCCTTGGCGGGCACAGCCGCCTCCACCAGCCCCGCGAGGTGGTCGAGCAGGTCGGCCTGCGACACGTCGCCGACACCGAAGACCGGGCTGGTGTGCCGCTGCCGGTCGAGCGTGAGGCCGCTGTTGGCCTCGCGGTCGAGGTGGATGGCCAGCTGCGGTATGCGCATGAACGGCCCCGTTCGCACGAGGTGTTCGCGGCCGTCACGGGTCACGATGCGCCCCGCCAGCTCGAGTTCGCGGTCGAGCCAGGAGTTCAGCAGCGGGCCGCCGTAGATCTCCACGCCCGCCTGCAGCCAGCCGTTCGACCCGATGGTCGGCTTGGGCTTCAGCTTGAAACCGGGCGAGTCGGTGTGCGCCCCGAGGATACGGAACGGCGTCGTCGGCCCGGCGCCCTCGGGCAGCGCCCACGCGATGATGGCGCCGTCGCGCACCACGAAGAACGTTCGCGGCGGCTCCTCTGACGCACCAGCCGCAGCCGCAACGCGCCGACCCCGCCCCGGGGCGCCCGCGGTACCCCAGTCTGCCTGCTCGTCGAGCCGCACGAACCCGGCCGCTTCGAGCTGCCGAGCCGCCTCGGCGACGGCGTGGTACGACGACGGTGAGGCGGTGATGTAGTCGGCGAAGTCGGCGATGTAGTCGGGTGCGGCATCCATGCCCCCAGTCAACCACTCCCCACTGACGCGCAGGCCACCAGCGCCGCACCGCACAGGCCTCACTGCTCGAGCAGCGCCAACCCCGCAGACACCGGATGACCGCCCTGCACCGCCCGCGTCACGAACTGCTCGAGCGTCACACCGTCTTGCGTGGCCGAACCGAAAAGGTCGCCCGTCGCGAGCAGGCCCGGCGTCTCGCCGTGCGCGTCGGCTCCGTAGTTCGTCACGAACACCGTCGCCCCCACGTCGCTGGCAGTGAGGGTGCGCAGAGCCGATTTGAGCTGAAAGTTCCAGTCGGCCCCCGCCTGGGGCGAGTAGTAGCCGTCGTCGAGTTCGGCCGAGAATGCCGCAGATGAGCGGTCGAGCAGGGTCTGTGAGAGGAGGGTGGTGAGCCGACTGCCGAACAGGCCGGTGTTGTAGACGGTGGCCGCGGTCAACGGCGACCGGGTGGGCGAGAACCCGAACCGGTGCTCGAAGTCCGCCTGCCACACCCCGTCGATGACGATCGGAAACGATGACGCCTCGATGAAACTGCTGTCGGAGTATTCGGTGAGCGGCTGGGTGCGGTAGTGCGCCCCAACGTCTCCCAGCCAGATGGCCGAGCTCAGCCCGCCGGTGCCCGTTCCGGCCACCATCACGGTGTCGGGAGACGGAACATTCGCGTACACCCAGTCGAGGGCGGCACGCGTGTTCGCGTAGCCGTTGAACACCGAGGTGGCCGCCTGGCCGCCCTTTGAGACGGTCGACGTGGTCGTGTCGCCCACGCCGAGGTCGCCCGTCGTGGTGGGGATCACGACCGTGGTGTACCCGGCGAACGGGTTCTGGTCGCTCGCGCTCAGCAGCCCGCCGAACGTGTTGACCTCGTAGAACGGCAGGTGGTCGCTGTAGAAGTTGTCGCCGCCGAAGATGGTGGTCGCGAGGCTCACCGGCTGAACGGCCGTCTCTGCGGTGAAGTTCAGCCCGCCGTCGCCGAAGAACACCATGAGGCCTTTGCCCGTGCCCGGTTTCACGAAGATGTTGTACGCCGAGCCGTCGCCGTTCCGGGCCGGGCTGCCGAGCGTGACGCTGCTCCACGCGCCCGCGTGCGCCTCCGACAGCGAGGAGACAGAGGGGGCCCGCTTCAGCACCACGGCGCCCGTGACGACCACTGCGAGCACCACGACCAGCACCGCGCCGACGACGATGAACGGCCAGCGACGGCGTCGACGCTGACGGGGAGGGGGCGCGGGTGTCACCGGTTCATCATGCCATGCCGCCCGGCCCTCACGCCGCGCGCAGGTGGTCGAAGCGGCGCAGAATCAGGCCTTCACGCAGCGCCCACGGGCAGATCTGCACGGCGTCGATTTTCAGTGCGCTCATCGCCTCCTCTGCCACGAGCGCAGCGGCGAGCAGCTGCTTGGCACGAACATCCGAAACCCCCGGCAGCTCGGCACGGTCGGCGGCCGACATCGCGGCGAGCCGGCTCGACCAGAGCGTGAGGTCGTGCAGCCGCAGTTCGCGTTTCACGTACAGCCCGGCCGCCCGCGGTGCAGCACCCGTGATGCGCGCCAGCGACCGGAACGATTTCGACGTACCGGCCACCACATTCGCGCTCTCGCGCGCCGAGAACGCGGTGATCGAGTCTTCGAGTGTGGCCCTGATGTACTTTCGCAGCGCCTTCACACTCTTCGCCGTGGGCGGGTCTGCCTCGAGGTGATCCCACGTGAGGCGCCCGGCGCCGAGCGGCACTGATGCTGCCAGCTCCGGATGCTCGTCGGCACCCATGGCGAGCTCGAACGATCCGCCGCCGATGTCGAGGTTGAGGATGGTGCCCGCGCCCCAGCCGTACCAGCGCCGCACGGCGAGAAAGGTCGAAGCGGCTTCGTCGTCGCCGCTCAACTCTTCGAGCCGGATTCCGGTCTCGGCAAACACCCGGGCGAGCACCGCCGACCCGTTGGCCGACTCACGGATGGCCGAAGTGGCGAAGGCGAGCAGGTCTTCGGCGTTGTTCGTGCGCGCGAACTGGGCCGCCTCGGTGATGAAGTCGATCAACTCACGCTGCCCGGCCTCGGTGATCGCACCCTTCTGATCGAGGTACGCCACCAGCTGCAGCGCCCGTTTGAACGACCCGAACGGAATGGGGCGGGCACCGGGGTGCGCGTCGACGAGAAGCAGGTGAACCGTGTTCGAGCCGATATCGAGAACGCCAAGTCGCATGTGTCGAACCTATCGTGCCGGGTGCCCTCTGAATTTGAGGCGACCCCTCATTTCGGTGTACTGTCGACAAACGACAGTCTTCGTTCGCGCACGATGCCCTCCGCCAACGAGTCACAGAGCTAGGAGCCCCTATGACCACAACCGCCCCCCTGACGGATTCGGTTGACAAGACCCCCGGCTCGCCGAGCGAGCGTGTGCTGCGAACCCACCTCCCCCAGCGCGAGGCGGCCCCCGGGGTCTCGGTGCGGGCGGCCGACCTGTCTCTGCGGCTCGACGGCGGCGGCAACGGGTTGCTCGACACCACCCACTTCGACACTGTCCGCTTTCCGCCGCCGCCGTGGGTCGCGGCCGACATGGCTGCCGCCATCGACAACGGAGCCTGGGCGTATTCTCCGTACCGCGGTGACCCGACGGTGCTCGAGGCGCTGTCGGCACCGATCAGCGCATTTCTCGGATCGCCTGTTGCCTCGAGCAA
Organism: Subtercola sp. RTI3; assembly: GCF_035018625.1. Taxonomy (NCBI): domain Bacteria; kingdom Bacillati; phylum Actinomycetota; class Actinomycetes; order Micrococcales; family Microbacteriaceae; genus Subtercola; species Subtercola sp. RTI3. Next base: position 25,761 of record NZ_JASJXO010000035.1, read on the forward strand.
CCTCGCCCTGACGCCCGGCACGCAAGGGGCGCTTTTCACCACGCTCGCCGCCCTGGTGAACGAGGGCGACCTCGTGCTGCTCGCGGACCCCGACTACCTGTTCTGCGAACGCATCCTCGCGTTCCTCGGCGCGCGCGTCGAGCGGGTGCCGCTGGTGTTCGACTCGGCAGAACCGAGCCTCGACCTCGACGTGCTCGAAGAACTCATTCTGCAGAAACCGAAGCTACTGCTCTTCTCCCACCCCAACAACCCCACCGGCGCGGTGTACTCCGAAGCGATGATCGCCCGCGTGGCCGAGCTCGCGGTCGAAGGCGACTTTCTGGTCATGGTCGACGAGCTCTACAGCCGGCTCGTCTACGAAGACACTCCTTTTCACCACCTGCGCGTGCAGCCGGGCATGGCCGAACGCTCGATCACGCTGCTCGGGCCGTCGAAGACCGAGTCGATGAGCGGGTTTCGCATCGGAGTCATCGTGGCGCCCGAGGCCGTCATCGACACGGTGGAGCAGTGCCTCGCCATGACGTCGCTGCGAGCGCCGGCGTACTCGCAGCACCTGCTGGCCCGCTGGCTCGTCGACGACCACGCGTTTCTCGCCGAACGCATCACCGAGCTCGAGAACCTGAAGAACCTGACGATCGAGAAGCTCAGCACCGTTGCGGGCCTCGTTCTGACGCCCCAGAAGGCAACGGCGTATCTCTTCGTCGACGTGTCGGCGTTCGGCGCGACCGATGTCGAGATCGCAGGGGCCCTGCAGCGCGAGGCGCAGGTGATCGTGTCGCCCGGCTACCAGTTCGGGGCCCGCGGCACCGGCCACTTTCGTATCTGCTACGCCCGCGACGAAGCCGAGTGGGAGGCCGCTCTCGACCTCATGGTCACCTGCCTCGGGGCGTTCGCGGCCCGCGCCGGAATCACGTCGTGAGCGCGCCCCAGGCGGCGGGGTCGTACTCCGTCGCCCGCGCGCTGGGGGAGCTGGTCTTCACCGCCGGCATGACCCCGCGCCGCGACGGAGCCCTGGTGACGACCGGACTTCTCGGTGCGGGCATCGGCGACGACGAGGGGCGCCAGCTCACCGCGCTGGCAACGGTTCGGGCGCTCGACGCGGCGGCGAGCATCCTGAGCCCGGGCGAGACGATCGCCGAGGTGCTCTCGCTGACGGTCTATGTGGCGAGCACGCCCGAGTTCACGCGGCACAGCCACATCGCCGATGCCGCGAGCGCCGTCGTGGGCGACCGGATGCCCGGCACCGAGCTGCCCGTTCGGGCCACCGTGGGGGTCGCCTCACTGCCCGGCGGCGCCCCTGTCGAGGTGCAGCTGATTGCGCGGCGTGTGGTCGAGCCGAGCGCTGCCCGCTAGAGCGACGCCGTTCCGGCAGAAGCTCTGCAGCTCAACGCCCGCCGAGCGCGGCTCAGTAGCCCCGCTCGCTCACGAAGAGGTTCTTCAATGGCTCGCCGGCCCGCCAGCGCCTCAGGTTGTCGATGAACAGCGCTGTGAGCGTCTCGTTCTCTGAGGCGAGGGTCGAGGCGGAGTGCGGCGACAACATCACGTTCTCGAGTTGCCAGAGCGGTGAGTCGTCGGCGAGGGGTTCGTGGTTGACGACGTCGAGGGCCGCCCCGAGCAGCTTTTTGCTTTGGAGCGCATCGATGAGGGCCTGCTCGTCGATGACCTGGCCCCGCGAGATGTTCACCACGATGGCGCCGTCGGGCAGCAGCGCGATCTGGTCGCGGCCGATCAGCCCCTCGGTCTCGGGCGTCAGGGCCGTGCAGAGAATCAGGATGTCGGTGCGCGGCAGTACCTCGGCGAGGCGGCCGATATCGCTCTGCTCGACACCCGCCGGCAGCTCGTACGACCCGCCGACCCGGCCGATGCCGGTGACCCGCGCACCGAGGGCGTTGAACACCGCGATGACGTTGCCGCCCATGCCCCCGATGCCGAGAACCGAGACCCGCATCCCCGCCAGCTGCCGGGTCGTGTACCGCCGCCATTCGCGGCGGCGCTGCTGGTTCTTCAGGTGCGGAACACCCTTCACGAAGTGCAGCGCCCCCGTGAGGGCGAACTCCGCGAGCGGAATGGCGTGCACGCCGGCCGCAGTGGTCGCTGTCAGCCCCGTGGAGTCGAGGCCGGTGCGCTTCATGAAGGCACCGATGCCGGCACTCGTGGCCTGCACCCATTTCAGCCGGGGAGCATTCACCGGCAGCGCCGCGGGGTCGCGCCAGTCGAAGTCGAATGCCACGTCGGCCTGGGCGAGCAGGTCGAGCCAGCGCTTCTCGTCGTCGGCGCCCAGTTGGAGCGCGACACCGGTGTGGTCGGAGGCATACCGCGGCACGGGCACCAGTTGGGGGGCGTAGAGCACCTCGACGTCGGGCTCCGCTCTGATCAGGTCGACCAGGGCGGGCTCGAGGTAGGTGGAGATGAGAACCTTCGTGGTCATGAGCGGGCCCTCGAGGGGAGAGCCGCCAGCACGGCGTCGGTCAGCGCGGGCGCGGCGTCGGCATCCTGAACCTCGAGCCGGAACGCGCTCCGCGGGCCGGTGACGATGGGCACCAGGCCCGGCCCGTGCCCCGGCAGCGGGGAGCCGCCGTGGCAGATGATTCCGAAGGTGACCCAGTCGCGCCGGTAGCCCATGTTGTGGCGTACATCGAGGTGTTCGATGGCCCAGAGTTCGCCGAGGCGCATGGTTCGGCCCCCGAGGTCGGGTGAGTCGGCGACCACGGCCAGGTCGACATCCCACATCTGCGCGGGGCGCCCGATGCCGTTGCCACAGACCTTGCTCGGCAGCACGCCCGCGACCGCGACCGTGACCGGCACGGCATCTGAAGCGACCGCACCGGTACCGGTACCGGTACCGGCATCGTCGTCACCAACGCCACCGACCGCGAACGGCAGCAGCGCGAACAGCTCGGGGTCGACGTTCAGCACCGCGACACCCTGCGGCACGCCGTCGGGAACGAAGCCCTGGCCCACCGCACGCACGCTCAGTTGATCGCCCGGCAGCAGCTTCGCCATGGCGTCGTCGTCGAGCAGCGCGATCACCCGCCCGCTCTCGCCGCGCTTGCCGGTCACCCGCCCGATGCTGCCGGCGGCGAGCCCCGACCGCACGATCACCTCGTTGCCGATGCAGGCGAAGGCCGTGAGGGCGAACCGGGCACCGGCATCCGGATGCACGAGCGTGACCCCCGGGGCCACATGGTCTCCATCGGTGGCGAACACCGAATCACCCAGCCGCACGCCCTGCACGATGCCGCCGTCGCCGATGGGCACGTAGGGGTGCCCGTCGCGATCGATGCGGTACGCCACCATCGGCGTGAGGGCGGCGTGCTCGGCGATGCCCAGCAGATTGTTCGCGACGAGGTCAGGCATGGGTGCGCTCCGGGTTCGAGGTGGGGTGTGAGGTGGCGGCAGCAGCAGCGCCCGGCACGAAGTGTGCGGCAGCGGCCGGCGACAGCGCGTTGGCCAGGTTGGCCGAGTCGCTCTCGGTGACGGTGAAGGCCGACGCGGGCCCCGACAGCAGAGTCGAGGGGCCTGGGCCGTGCCCGAACAACCGGCACTCCCCCGTGGAGATGAGGCCCACCGTCACCCAGCCGGGCCGGTAGCCGCGGCCGTACGAGTGGTCTTGGTCTTCGAGCAGCACGAGGTCGCCGATGCGCAGCGTCTCGAGCCCCAGCGACAGGTCTTCTGAGAGCCCCGGGTACGCACCCATCAGGTCGGTGTTGGCGAACTCCGACAGCATTCCGCCACCGGCACCGGCCGCCTCTGCGGGCACGCGCCGGGCCACCTCGACCGCCAGCGTGCCGTCGGGCGCGGTGCTGAACGGCAGGCGGTCGACCAGAGCCGGGTCGAGGTTCTTGACCCGCACCTCAGGGTGATCGAGAAACCGCAGCCCCTGGCCCACGGCGTTGACGCTCACGCGGTCACCCGTCGTGACGAGGCTGAGCACGTCGTCGGCAAAGTCGGCGAGCACGTACGCGTGCTGCCCGAGCACTGTTCCGGTGGCGCCCGTCGCCGGGCCCGACCGCACGGTCACCCGGTTGCCCACGCAGCTCAGAAACTGTAGCGCGGCGTTCGCCCCTTCGTTGGCGTGCCTAATCGACAGCCCCGGTTCGAGGTGGTCGCTGGCATACCCTGTGGCGGCCTGGCCGATGTGCGCGGCCATGCTCACCCCGCCCATGCCGGGCAGCAGAAACGGATGCCCGTCGGCATCGACCCGGTAGCCGTGCCGGTCGGCCAGCGGAGGCCACACCTCGCCGGTCAGGGTCTGGGTGACGAGCCGGTCGGCGTTGGTCGCGAGGGGCATCAGGCGTTTCCTTTCGAGACCGGGGCGGTGCCCAGCGAGAAACCGCGCACCCGGATGGCCGGCGACGAAGCCGAGCCGTTGAAGACGTTCATGAGCGGTTGGCTGAGCGAATCGGTGCCCACGCCGTCGACGCGGGCCAGGGCATCCAGAACACTCATCGTGAACCGCATCGACTCGACCGGGTAGGCGATGCGCCCGTTCTCGATCATGAAGCACGCATCGCGGGTGACGCCGGTGATGGTCGTGTTAACCGGATCGACCGTGCGGGTATACCAGAACCGCTGCAGGTACACGCCGTTCTCGATGCCTGCGATGAGGTCGTCTTCGGTGGAGTCGGATGCCCGCAGCACGACGTTCATGGGAATGGCATGCGGAGCCTCTTCGCGGGCGATGTGAAAGTTGCCGGTCGACTCGGAGCCCAGCGCGAACGCGGTCTCGCGGTCGGTGACCACCGACTGGGCGCGCCCGTTCGAGATCATCGGCACGTCACGCTTCGAGGTGCCCTGAAAGTCGAACGGAAACGGCAGGCCGATGTCGGCCGTCGCGTCGTCGTGCACCGAGACCAGGGGCGAGGCGACCTGTTCGCCGCCGCGGGTGGCCACGGTACCGAAGCCGGCCCCGAGGGCAGACCCGGTGAATCCGAAGGCACCGAAGAAGTCGAGCAGCTCACCGGCGGCCAGCGGGCCGAGCACGACGTCGTATCTGCCGGGCTCGAGTTTCGCGCGGCCCCGGGTACGAGAGGCCTGAGAAAGCGTTCGGTCGATCGCGGCGTCAGCGCCGAGCCGGTCTGAGAAGCGGGTGAGGTCTTTCCAGTGCGACGACCCATCGTCGATGCGCACAGTCAACGAGCCCTGTGCCTCTGACGCGAAGGCGTGCCGGGAGAGGTGCGCCTCCCGATCGTGGAACGCCACCTCTGTCACCGCTCGGCCGAACATGCCGGCCGCCACACCGCCGAGGGCCTGGGCTTCGTTCATCGCGCGGTCGGCCAGGCGAGCGTGCTCACCGACCGACCATGCAGCGGTGTCTTCTCCCCACAGGATGCCCGAGTCGAACGAGCTCGCACCGAGATCGGCCCCAGGGTCGGCCAACGGCGTCTGCCGGGGAGCCGGCGTCACCTTGTCTGCGGCTTGCTGCGCTGCGGCGGCGCAGCTGCGGTCGACGGCGGCCCGCAGCGCACCGAACGAACTGGCCGCGGCACGCGATACCCGGCCGTCGACCTCGGCGCGCACCATGATCTGCACCTCGTCGATGGCCTGGCTCTGGTGGATGCGCTGGCCGGCGAACCGGGTGAAGTCGCCTCGCCGGGAGGTGATGAACGCCTCGATGCGGTCGGCCGGTGCCGATTCGAGCGCCTCTTCGAGTGCGCTCGTCGCGCGGTCGCCACCGAACGCGGGGGCGAAGATGTCGTTGGCCGTGTCTGTCATCTGTCTACTCCGATTCGAACGTTGCGCACCAGCGTGGGCGATGCCCCGTGGCCGAGAAAACCCCACTGCTTCGGTTCACCCTTGCCACAGGGCATGCCGAAAGCCTTGAACTCCGACGGGCCGGCCACGGCTTCGACCGAGTTCCAGAACTCGACGGTCGTACCGCCGTAGGAGAAGCCGCGGTGCAGTCGGCCGCGCCGACCGTTCTTCACCTCGTACGCCACCTCGGTGCCGAACTGAAAGTTGTGGCGCCGTTCGTCGATCGACCAGCTGCGGTTGTCGTCGACGTAGAACCCGTCGCCGAGCCGCTCTTCGAGCTCGGCCGTCGTACCCTCGCCGGGCTCGAGAAAGACGTTCGTGGCGAAGCAGACCGGCAGGTAGCCCCAGCCGTCAGAGCGCGCCGCACCCGTCGTCTCTGCACCAATGCGCGCCGCCGAGTCACGTGTCGAGAGAAAGTTCGTGATTACTCCCCGCGAAATGAGCGGCTGCCGGGAGGCCGGCACCCCTTCATCGTCGAAACCGAAGGAGCCTCGAGTGCCGGGCACCGTCGGGTCGGAGGTGATGTTCACTGCCTCTGATCCGTACTGCAGGGTTCCCACCGCGTCGGCCGTGATGAACGACGTTCCGGCGTAGTTCGCCTCGTCGCCCAGAATGCGGTCGAGCTCGAGGGCATGACCGGTCGATTCATGGATCTGCAGGGCCATCTGCGCCGGCCCGATGATGAAGTCGGCGTAGCCCGCCGGGGCGAGCGGGGCGGTCAGCAGTTCGACCGCCTCCCGGCCGATGCGGTCGGCCTCGGCGACCATGTCGAGGCCCTCGACGTACTCCCAGCCGGCCTGAGCAGTGTTGCCGTGGAACGAGTTCGGAAACGAGCGCCGCTGCATCGTGCCGTTACCGACGGCATTCACGAGCGCCATGGCACCGCTCTCGATGAAGTGCTGGTGCTGCACCGACCCCTCAGTGTTGGCGAAGTGCCGGTGCTGGCGTTTCGCGTTCAGGCCGGCCTGCGCCATCACGATCTCGACTGGGGCGCTGGCCGCCGCCAGAATCTGCCCGAGCAGCTCGTAGCGCTCGGAGGCAGCCACCGCGAACGGATCGGTCTCGACCGGGCTGAGGTAGCTGCCGCTCGCTGCCGGCAGGGGCGGCAATTCGGTGCGGTACGCGTTCGCCACCGAACCCGCAGCCCGCGCGTTGCTGAGCGCCCGTTCGGCCGCCAAGGTGATGTCGGCCGTGCTCGAAACCGGTACAGAGGCGAACCCCCAGCTGCCGTCGACGAGCACCCGGATGCCCACGCCCAGGTTGTTCTCGATGCGCTCATCGAGCCCGGCATCGAGTGTGGTGTAGAGCCGCAGTTCTTCGGCCTCGATGAGGCGAACGTCGGCGTAACTCACACCCCGGGCATCCAGAGCCGCCAGGGCGAACTGCAGCAGTTCGGCCGCCGCAGCGTCGTTCGCCAGATCGCCCCAGTGATGCGCCGCGTGGCCGACGCTCGGCCGCGCCAGAGTGCGCTCGGCGCTCATGAGCGAGCGAGTTCGAGGTTCTCGGCACCGTCGCCGGCGGCAGCACCCTCGACAACAGCGGCCTCGACGGCCAGCGGGAAGTCGCACCACGCACGCGTGCGGAACGACTTCTCGAAGGCGTTGATGGTCTCCTGCACCAGCGCGCCCTGGTCGAAGTTGCCCTGGTTGAAGTCGTCGCCGCTCAGAATCTCGGTGGCGAAGTCTTTGACCAGGTTCGAGTAGAAGAGGAACGGCCACGGCTCGGTCGACACGCCGCCCTCAGGAAAGAACTCCTGAGGAATCTCGAGTTCGACGAACTCGACCGAATCCTTCTTGGCCACCTTGATGGTCTGGCAGATGCCAGCCTCTTCGACCAGGCGCACGATGATCGCGCCCTCAGAGCCGTAGATGCGCGCCTCGATGCCGGGGTAGTTGCCTACCGTGACGTACGACGACTGAATCGACGCGAGCCGGTTCTTCTCGAATTCGGCGATCCACATGTCGCCGTCGTCGATGTTCATCGCCTGCATCTTGCCGGTGTCGCGCACCATGCGCTCTGGCACGAAGTTGCGCATGGTTCCGACGACACTCGTCATCGGGGCATCCACCCACCAGTGCATGATGTCGATGATCGGTGCGCCATAGCCTTCGATCGACGAGACGGCGATGCGGTCGGGCGAAGCCTCGAGGTCGACCTGGCGAAGCGGGGTCTGCGGGTCGATCCACTGGCTGTTCTGCTCGTAGCCGTTGAACATGTACGGCTCGCCGATGTAGCCGGTGTCGATGAGGTGCTTGGCGAACTGGATGGCCGGGGCGAACCTGAAGGTGAAGCCGAGCTTGGTCTTCACACCCATCTCCGCGGCCAGGGCGGCGGCGCGGCGCGTTTCGAGGTAGTCGCTGTTGACGGGCTTCTCGCAGAGCACGTGCTTGCCGGCGGCGATGGCCGCCATCGAGATCTCGAAGTGCATGTGGTTGCCGGTGGCAACGTCGATGACGTCGATGTCGGGGTCGTTGATCAACTCGCGGTAGTCGGTCACGGCGCGGGCGATGCCGAACTCCTCGGCGGCCGCGGCCAGGGCTTCTTCGTTGATCTCGGCGAGCGCGACCACCTCCACGCGCGGGTCGCGCTGCCAGCCGGGGATGTGCGAACGTACGGCCCAGCGGCCAGCGCCGATGACGGCCACGCGAAGTTTGGGTGTGTTCATGGGTGAATCTCCTTAGGTGGGGTGCGTCAGCTGTTCAGCCGCACGCGCGGATCGATCACGGAGTACAGAAGGTCGACGATGAAGTTCACGACCACGATGAAGATCGCGGCGAAGAGCACTGTGCCCACGATCATCGGGGTGTCGAGGTTCGAGATGGCGTCGAAAGCGAGCCGGCCGATGCCGTTCAGGCCGAAGACCGTCTCGACGATCACCACGCCGCCCAGAAAGTAGCCGAAGTCGAGGCCGATCATGGTGAGCAACGGAATAGCGATGTGCCTGAAGCTGTGTCGCCAGAGAATGACGCGTTCGGGCATCCCCTTCGCCCGCGCCATGCGTACGAACGGCGAGTCGAGGGTCTCGATCATGTTCGTGCGGGTCATGCGGGCGTACCACGCACCACCGCCGGCACCGAGGGTGAAGGTGGGCAGTACGAGGTACCAGAACACCGGGCTACCGAGTCCGTTCAGCGGAAACAGGCCCCAGGTGAACGCGAAGTAGTAGATGAGCAGCAGCCCCAGCCAGAACGGCGGAGCCGAGAGCCCGATCAGCGAGAGAAAGGTGATCAGCCGGTCGACCCAGCTGCCACGGCGGTATGCGGCGAAGATGCCGGCGGGCACCCCGAGGATGATCTGCCACAGGATTCCGCCGACCGCCACCATCAGCGTGGTCGGCAGCGCCGCGACGATTCGCCCGAAGACCGGTGTCTCGCGCAGCACATACGATGTGCCGAGGTCGCCGGTGAGCAGGCGGCCGATGAAGCCGAAGTACTGCTGCCAGAGGGGGTTGTCGAGCCCGAGCTGCGCGTGGATCGACGCGATCGTCGCCGCGCTCGCATTCGGGCCGGCCAGGGTCGACGCAGGGTCGGCCGGCACGGCATAGACCAACAGAAAGGCCAGGCTGACGACGCCGAACAGAACGATCAGCATCTGCCCGAGCCGTCGCAGAATCCACCAGATCATGCCGTCACCTCGCCAGCGGGGTCTGGGAGTTCAACATGTCAGAGAGCCAGTCGCCCACCAGGTTGAACGCCATCACGGTCAGAATGAGGCAGATGCCAGGAATGAAGAGCATCCACGGGGCGATCTGAAAGTACGTACTGCCGTCGGAGATCATCTGGCCCCACGAGGGTTGCGGTATGGGAACCCCGATGCCGAGAAACGACAGCGCGCTCTCGATCAGAATGCTCGAGGCCACACCGAGCGTCGTGTACACGATGATGGCCGGCACCAGGTGCGGCAGAATGTGCCGCCACATGATCGAGCGGTGCGAGAGCCCGAGCGTCTGCGAGGCCACCACGAACTCGCGCTCCTTCAACGACACCACCATGCTCCGGATGATGCGGGCGAGCGTCGTCCAGTAGATGAGTGCGATCACGATGATGACGTTGAACGTGCTGCGCGTGGTCACGGCAATCAGCGCAGTGCACAGCAGCAGGATCGGAAACGAAATGACCACGTCGGTGATTCTCATCAGAATGGCCTCGACCACGCCGCCGAAGTACCCGGCCACGATGCCGACCAGAACTCCGAAAGCCGTGGCGAGCCCGTTGGCCACGATGCCGATCACCAGCGAGACCTGCGCGCCGTAGATGAGGCGAGAGAGCACGTCGCGCCCGAGCGCGTCGGTGCCGAGCAGAAAGCCGGGGGTTCCGGGCGGCAGCGGCTGGCCCTGCGGGCCGAGCCCGATGTCGGGAAACGTCTGCAGGGGGTCGTGCGGCGAGAGCAGCGGGGCGGCGAGAGCGATCACAGCGAGCGCGAGCAGAACCACGATCGAAGCGAGGGCCGCAGGGTCTTTCTTCAGGCTGCGCAGCACTTCGCGGGCTCGCACCGGCTTGTCACCGAGGGCGAGCGGGTCGACGGCCGCCGCGGCGGGAACTGCCTCGCTCATGCTTCTGCCACCACCAATTCGGGTTCGGCGAAGTGGCAGGCCGCGAGCTGGCCCGACGACGTCACCCGGCGGGCGGGGGCGGTCGTTCGGCAGATCTCCTGGGCCAGCGGGCAGCGCGGGTGAAAGCTGCAGCCCGTCGGCGGGTTGGTCGAACTCGGCGGCTCACCCGTCAGCCGCACCCGCGGCAACCGAACCGTTCGGTCGATGACCACGGGTTCGGGCACAGCCGAGAGCAGGGCACGCGTGTACGGGTGCTGGGGGCGCTCGAAGATCTCGTCACGGGTGCCGAGCTCGACGATCTTGCCGAGGTACATGATGCCCACGTAGTCGGCCATGAACCGCAGCGTCGAAAGGTCGTGCGAGATGAAGAGGTACGCGAGCCCCAGGTCTTCCTGCAGGTCCTTCAGCAGGTTCAGCACCTGCGCACGCACCGAGACGTCGAGTGCCGAGACGGCCTCGTCGCAGAGAATGAGGCGCGGGTCGACGCACAGCGCACGGGCGATCGACACCCGCTGGCGCTGGCCGCCCGAGAGCTCGCGCGGTCGCCGGGAGGCGAAGCTCTTCGACAGCCCTACCTTCTCGAGCAGCTGGTAGACCTCGTTCAACGGGCTGGCCGGCTTGTTCTTTCGCAGCTTGATCGCCTCGAGCAGCGTCTCTGACACCTTCATGCGTGGGTCGAGCGAGTCGTACGGGTCTTGAAAGATCATCTGCATTGTCTGGCGGTACTGAGCAAGTTCCCGGCCGCGCAGAGCCCCCACATCGGCGCCGTTCAGCCGCATCGACCCGCCAGAGGGCTTGTTGATGCCCATCAGCGTGCGGGCGATGGTGCTCTTGCCCGAGCCGGACTCCCCGGCGATGCCGAGCGTGGTTCCAGCCTCGAGCTGAAAACTCACCCCACGCACTGCCGGAACCGATGCCGCCCGTCGACCGGGGCCGGCCGAGCGCCGAAAGGTGACCTCGAGGTCGTCGACCTCCAAAAGAACGGTGCTCATGCTGCGGTCACCTCATCTGCCAGTTCGAAGGCTGCAGGTGCGGCCACTCCGCACGCCACCCTCTGGCCCGGGCTGGCGTTCGACGCGGGCACGAGAGCAGGGTCGAGGGTTCTGCAGGCATCGATCGCCAGAGCGCATCGAGGGGCGAAGGAGCATCCGGATGCCCGCTGACCCGCCAAGGGCGGGGCACCGCTGATCGACTTCAGTCGCCGGGGGATGGGTTCGGAGAGCCGCAGAATGGAACTCAGCAGGGCCTTTGTGTAGGGATGCTGTGGGTCGCCCACGATCTGCTCGGCAGTGCCCTCTTCGACGATGCGGCCCGCGTACATGACCAGGATGCGGTCGCAGAAACTCGAGATGACGCCGAGATCGTGGCTGATCAGAATGACGCCGGTGTTCAGCTCGGTGGCCATGTGGTCGAGCAGGTCGAGAACCTGCGCCTGCACGGTCACGTCGAGGGCCGTAGTGGGCTCGTCGGCGATGATCAGCTTGGGCGAGCAGGCGGTGGCGATGGCGATGCACACGCGCTGGCGCATGCCGCCCGAGAACGCGCCCGGAAAGTCGCTCAGGCGCGACTCGGCGTCGGGAATGCCTACGCGCTGCAACAGTTCGATGGCGCGGGTGCGGCTCTCGGCCTTCGAGAGCCCGAGGTGCTCCTGCAGCGACTCGGTGATCTGGCGGCCGATACGCATCAGCGGGTTGAGGCTCGACATCGGGTCTTGAAAGACCATGGCGGTCTGTGAACCGCGCCACTTCTGCAGCTTCTTCGCGCTGAACGCCATCACGTCGGCGCCCTCGAACAGCACCGAGCCCGACGAGACCGTACCGGGTTCGGGCACGAGGCGCATGAGCGCCTGCGAGGTGAGTGACTTACCCGAACCGGATTCGCCGACAATGCCCACTCGCTCGCCGGCACTCACTGTGAACGAGACCGAATCGACGGCGTGGAACACACCGTCTGCAGCGGTCGGAAAGTCGACAACAAGATCGGAGACTTCGAGAAGAGCTGACATTGCGCTTCCTTTCGGGAGGGAGCGCCGTTGCCGATGGCAGGAGGGCCACCGGCAACGGCGCGGTTTCGTGGCGAGGCTGCGGCGCTGTGGCGCCGCTACGAGCGAGAGCTCGTACCGTCAGCCTTCCAGTACTCGGCCATGTCCCAGCCCCAGATCGGCTGCGGGAAGTAGTTGCCCACATTCGCACCGCGGATCTCGGTCTTGGTTCCGAAGTACAGGGGAACAACCGGGTTGTCGGCGAGCATGAGCTTCGACGCATCGGTGTACTTCGCGGTGGCCGTGGCCGGGTCGGTTGCGGCGAGCGCCTGCTGGACATCCGCATCCATCGCAGGGTTGCAGTAGTAGGCGAAGTTCTGGCCCTGGGGCACAGCCGTCGCACACGAGAGCAGCGCTTGGAGGAAGTCAGAGCCTTCGGGGTAGTCGGCAACCCAGAAGGTCAGCGCCAGCGGCGCCTTGCCCGAACCGGCCAGCTCAGAGAACGTGTTCGGTGCGAGAGTCTGAAGGTCGGCGTTGATGCCGATGGCCTTCAGATCTTGCTGCATCTGCGGCGCGAGTGCCGAGAAGGGTGCCACGTTCCAGGCGTAGAACTGCGTGTCGAAGCCATTCGGGTAGCCGGCTTCGGCCAGCAGCGACTTCGCCTTGGCCACGTTCTGATCCTGCGTCATGGTCTCGCCCGAGTTGCCGAGCACTCCCGGCGGAATGAACTCGGTCGCCGGCTTGCCCTGGCCATTGACCAGCTTCAGCAGGCCCGTGCGGTCGAAAGCGTACGAAACGGCCTCGCGAACCTTCGGATTGTTGAACGGAGGCGTGTTCATGTTCATCGTCAGGTAGTACGTGCTCGGCTTCTCGATCGTCACGATCTGGGCCTTGTACTTGGCGTCTGTGGTCACCTGAAGAAACTTCGCCGGCGGAATGGGGCTGCCCATCAGGTCGATGTCGCCCTTCTGCAGCATCAGCACCTGATTGTCGGGGTCGACACCGAGAATCATGTGCACGTGGTCGACGTACGGCCGCGGCGAATCCCAGTACTTCGGGTTGCGGTCGAGCATGACCTGCACGCCGGGCTCGAACTTCGCCAGCGTGAACGGGCCAGAACCAACAGGAGCGGTGCTGACGGTCGAACCGGTACCCGACGGGATGATCGAGCCGGCCGGCATCGCCAGCACGTACTTGAACGACGAGTTCGGTGCGGTCAAGGTGATAGCGAGGGTCAGATCGTCGACGACCACGATGCCGCTCGGCAGACCGGTCGGGTTCGCAGCGTACGCGTCAGCACCGGCGATGCCCTTCCAGAACTCGGCGAGCCCGGCCTTGGTGGCGGGGTCGAGAACGCGAGCGTACGAGTAGGCCACGTCTTTCGCGGTGACAGGGGCCCCGTTCGAGAAGGTCAGGCCCGACTTGAGCTTCATCGTGTACGTGAGGCCATCGGCGCTGACAGAGGGGAAGTCAGCTGCGGCCTGCAGCTTCAGGTTGCTCGTCGAACCGTCGTAGTCGTACAGGCGGTCGAACACCATGCGCATGATGTTCCAGCAGGTGGCTCCGGTACAGACGGCTGGGTCGAAGGTCTCCGGATCAGACGCAGCGGCGGTGGTCATTGTTCCGCCATAGAGGGCAGTGGCGGCGCTGGCCGAGCCTCCCCCCGCGGTGCTGGAGGTGCCGGAGGTGCCGGCTGCGGTGCAGGCTGTCAGTGCGATCGCCAGAGCTGCTCCCAGCAGCCCGACTCGCAAGCTTCGTTTCACGAATTACCCCTAATCTCTTGGAGTCGGACTCCTGAGGGAGCAAGCAACCGACTGATCTGAAGCGCTGTTGATTGAGCCACGCTAGCACAAATCTGCAGACTGTCGACAATCTACTACGCAGCAGATTTTGTCGGTAAGGTATTCGCATGGACACACTCTCCCGAGCTGGCCTCTCTGGCGCAGCAGTCAACGAGTTGCGCGAAGAGATACTCGAAGGGCGCCTCACCCAAGGCGAGCGGCTCAGCGAAGTGAGCCTCTCGACCACCCTCGGTGTCAGCCGGGCCCCCATCCGCGAAGCGCTGCTGCATCTTGAACAAGAGGGCCTCGTCGTCTCACTCCCTTACAAGGGCGCGTCAGTCGTCACGCTCTCCCAGCAAGACTTTCTCGAGCTCTCCACCCTGCGCATCTCACTCGAGAAGCTCGCTTGGGCGCGCGCCATGGAACGCGTCACCCCCGAGGCCATCACCGACCTCAACGCGATCATCGCCGACATGCAGTTCGCCGTGAAAAGCGATCAGAAGGCCAAACTCGTGCGCCTCGACCTCGACTTTCACGAGCGGGTCTTCATCATGGCTGACCACTCCCGCCTCTACACCGCCTGGACCGCCATCAAATGGCAGGTCGCTCTCTTCCTGCTGGCTCGACGGGTCAAAGTCGACGACTATCACAACATCATCGTCGAAGAGCATGCCGAACTCATCGAGGCCATCCTGAAGCGGCACGACCCCGCGTTCGAGCAGCTCATCGACGTGCACATCGGGTCGGGGTATGGGCGGCTCAGCACCATTGTTTGAGTCGTTTGAGTCGTTTGTCGTTGTTGCTTGACCTGCCGGAAAAGAATTTTGAGATTCTTTTCTGTGGGGGTCGATTTGGGCCCTATTTGTTGAGTGAATGTCAGTGGTTGGTGGTTGACTTGGGTCATGAACGAATCGACCACCACTTCGCCTGCTGCTGACGCGGCTGCCTTTGACGAGGTGGTTGGTGTTGTGGCGGGGTGGTGTGGGGCTGCCGCGCCCTTCGGGCTTGCCGATGAAG
>NZ_JASJXO010000036.1:0-39612 GCF_035018625.1 Subtercola sp. RTI3
GGCTCGGAGATGTGTATAAGAGACAGCCCCACAGCCCCACAGCCACCCACCCCCTGAACCGCGTTTTTGCCCTCAGGGTTCGGAGTACGGACGGGGTCAGGCGCGACGGTAGACGATGGCCGAGTGCGGCGGGAGCGACGAGGGTGACGACGCGTCAGGAGGGGAATCGTTTGACGAGGCTGCCGAGGCTGAGGCAGCGGCGGGGTTGGGATCGGCCAGAACGTCGGCGGTGGCGAGCAGCAGCTCGCCGAGGGGGGCGTCGATTATGGAGTCAGCGACGGCGGAGGCGTCGAGGGGGGTGTCGGAGAAGTTGATCAGGATGCTGATCGCGCCGCGGCGCAACTCGAACCACCGCGCCTTCTCGTCGAAGCGCACGTCGATGTGGTCGAAGCGCGGGTCGGTGAACTCGGGCGCGGTGCGCCGCAGCGTCGCCAGCTCGCGGTACAGCCGCAGTAGCTTCACGTGCCGGCTCTCGCCGCCAGGAGTCGAGTCGCCAGCTGCGCGCGGGTCGGCAGCGCGCGAGTCGGCAGCGCCGGCGACGGCAGGCGAAGACGCGTCGGCGAGGCCGGCCTCGGCCCAGTCGAGCTTCGAACGCTCGAAGGTCTCGGGGTCTTGGGGGTCGGGCACAGAGGCTTCGTCCCAGCCCATTTTCGCGAACTCGGCGATGCGGCCCTTGGCGGTGGCTTCGCCGAGGTCGTGTTCCGGATGCGACGTGAAGAACTGCCACGGTGTCGATGCGGCCCACTCCTCGCCCATGAACAGCATGGGGGTGAACGGCCCGAGCAACGTGATGACGGCGGCGATGGCGAGCTGGCCATCCGTCAGCTGTGCGCTCAGGCGGTCGCCGGTGGCCCGGTTGCCGATCTGATCGTGGTTCTGGTTCGCCACGACCAGCCGCCACGAGGAGGTGTGTGCCGTGTCGATCGGCTTGCCGTGCTTCTTCTCGCGAAAGCTCGAGTAGGTGCCGTTGTGGAAGAAGCCCTCGGTGAGCACCTTCGCCAGCGCCGCCAGTGAGTCGAAGTCGGCGTAGTAGCCCGTGGTCTCGCCAGTGAGGGCGACGTGCACGGCGTGGTGGAAGTCGTCGCTCCACTGGGCGGTCAGGCCGTGGCCCTCGCTCTCCCGCGGAGTGAACATCACCGGGTCGTTGAGGTCAGACTCGGCGATCAGTGTGAGCGGCCGCCCGACGAACGACGAGAGCGCGTCTACCTCGGTCGACATCTCTGCGAGCAGGTGCGGGGTCGAGCTGTCGTGCAGCGCGTGCACCGCATCGAGGCGCAGCCCGTCGGCGTGGTAGTCATTCAGCCACATCAGGGCGTTGTCGATGATGTACCGACGCACTTCGGCCGAGTCGTCGCCGTCGAGGTTGATCGACGAGCCCCACGTGTTCGAGGCCGCGTCGTTCAGGTACGGGCCGTACAGCGGCAGATAGTTGCCGCTCGGGCCGAGGTGGTTGTAGACGACGTCTTGGATGACCGCCAGGCCTTTTTCGTGACAGGCGTCGACGAACCGCTGGTACGCGGCGGGCCCGCCGTAGAGTTCGTGCACGGCGAACCAGAGCACTCCGTCATAGCCCCAGTTGTGCGTTCCGTTGAAGCCGTTCACGGGCAGAACTTCAACGAAGTCGACACCGATCGACACGAGGTGGTCGAGCTTGCCGATGGCCGCGTCGAGGGTGCCCTCAGGGGTGAACGTGCCGATGTGCAACTCGTAGATCTCGCCGCCGGCAAGCTGGCGGCCCTTCCACGTGCTGTCGTTCCATTCGTGCGAGGCCGGGTCGTAGGTGCGCGAGAGATCGTGCACACCGCCTGGCTGCCGCCTCGACCTGGGGTCTGGCAGGGCCGGAGCATCGTCGCCGCCCGAGCCGTCGAGCACGTACCCGTAGTCGGCCTCGACGAACGCTCGGCCGTCGAACTCGGGAGCCGTGAACCAGCCGTCGCCGCGTGGTGTCATGGCGATGGAATGCAGCGGCAGATCAGCGCCCTCACGCACACGCAGCGTCACATCTTTCGCCCGCGGGGCCCACACATCGAACTGTTTCAGCGTCATGGTCAGGCTTCCTCTGCGGGCACCAGCAGTGCCACCGGGTAGGTCGAGAGCAGGTCGGCGAGCAGGATGCGCGCCCCATCGTATGAGCGACCCGTGATGACGTCGATCACCCGCGGGTGATCGGTGCCGATGCTGGTGTCGCCCCAGCCGCCCGCCGCGGCGAGCCCCACGGGCAGCCGGGTGGCCACGGTGATGGCGTCGTCACGGTCGAAGGCCACCACGTGCAAGGCGGCTGACCCTGCGGCCACGAGCGGGCGGTATCCCACGAACAACCCGGGCCGGTCGCGCCGCAACCGGAGCGCACGAGACGTGACCAGGAGCTTCGCCGCGCCAGAACCGTCGATCGCCGGCACTTCGCCGGCGTCGATGCGCGCCAGCAGCTCGCGGCGCATGCCGTAGTCGACCGGGCGGCGGTTGTCGGGGTCGACGAGCGAGGTCTCCCAGAGTTCAGAGCCCTGGTACACGTCGGGGGATCCCGGCGCGGTGAGTTGCAGCAGCTTCAGCGACAGCGAGTTCGACCACCCCGGCGCCAGAACCTGGCTGAGAAAGGCATCGAGTAGCGAACCCACGGCGGGGTTGTCGAATGCGCTGTCGACCAGCTCGTGCATCCGTGCCTCGAATTCGTCGTTCACGTCGAGCCAGTCGGTCGAGTCGCCAGCTTCTCGGGCGGCCTTCTCTGCGTAGGCGTGCAGACGTTCGCGTGACGCGGGCCACGACCCGATGATGGCCTGCCAGAGCAGGTTCTCGAGCTGACCGTCACCGAGCGGCACGAGTTCACGGAGTTTCGCGACAGTGGATGCCCACTCCGTCGGCAGCTCAGAGATGACGCTGATGCGTGCCCGGGTGTCTTCGCCGCGCTTGGTGTCGTGGGTCGAGAGAGTGGTCATGGCGTTCGGGTACGAGCGCATGCGGGTGACCTGGCGTTTGTGGAACTCGGCCACGTCGATGGCGAACTCTCCCGGGTCGGCTCCGACCTCGTTGAGCGAGGTGAGGCGGTTGTATCGGTAGAACGCGGTGTCTTCGACGCCCTTCGCCATGACCATGCCCGAGGTCTGCTGGAAGCGGATGGCGGCCTCGTTCGAGGCGTCGCCGAGCGCGGGCAGAATGGCGTCGATCGTGGCGGCGAGGTCGGGCCGGTGCGAAGCCGCGAGGGCTGCGGCCTTCTGCAGCTGGTCGAGGCCGAGCGGCAGGTACGAGCGGTACACCGGAAAGCAGGTGAGCAGCTCGCCGATGGCGTCGGCGACGCTCGCTGGTTCGAGCGGAGAGCCGGCGGGCGAGCCTCCGGCCGCATCGGCCTCGGGGGCAGGGCCGACTCCGAACCCGTTCACCGCCCCGCTCGCCTCGAGGTCGCGCGCGATGCGCAGCACCTCCGAGTGCAGAATGCCGTCGGCGACTTCGCGCTTGGTCTCGTGGATGAGCGCCTCGAATGACGAAGGAACGGGGCGCGAAGGAGTCGCGAGCGACTGATCGAGGGCATCCAGGGCCGCCTGCCCCGCCGGGTCGACGAGCACGCGGTCGAAGTCGGCGAGCGCGTCGTAGCCCGTGGTGCCCGCCGTCGCCCACTCGGGCGGCAGCTGCTCGCGCCCCTCGAGAATCTTTTCGACGAGCACATAGCCGTGCCCGGTCAGCTCGCCGAGCCGTTCGAGGTAGGCGCCGGGGTCGCGCAGGCCGTCAGGATGATCGACCCGCAGCCCATCGGCCAGCCCCTCGGTGAACCACCGCGCGATCTCCGCGTGCGACTCGGCGAACACGGCCTCGTCTTCGACCCGGATGCCCGCGAGCGTGTTCACCGCGAAGAACCGTCGGTAGTTCAGGTCGTAGTCGGCCCGTCGCCAGTTGATCAGTTCGTAGTTCTGGCGCGCGTGCACTGTGGCCGCATCGGCCCCGTCGTCAGCGGTGCCGGGCGCCAGAGGGTACCGGTTCTCGTAGTAGTGCAGCTCGTCGCCCACCACCTCGAGCCCGTCGAGTGAGTCGTCGCCCAGCACAGGTAGACGCACCTTGCCGCCGCCGAACTCCCAGTCGATGTCGAACGCAGCCGCGTAGCGCGAGGCCTGGCCGTGCGTCAGTAGATCCCACCACCACAGGCTGTCGCCCGGCGTCGCGACGCCCACGTGGTTCGGCACGATGTCGATGAGCACGCCGAGCCCGAGCGACCGAGCCTCGGCCACCGCCTTCTCGAGACCAGCCGCCCCGCCCCGGTCGGGGTCGACCTGCGCGTGATCGATCACGTCGTAACCGTGGTCTGACCCCTTCTCGGCCTTCAGCAACGGCGAGAAGTAGAGCCAGTCGGCCCCGAGGTCTCGGAGGTACTTCGCTGCCTCTGCCGCTTCGGCGAGAGTGAACGCCGAAGTGATCTGCAGGCGGTAGGTCGACGTGGGGCTCGGCATTGTGCTCGTTTCTGTGTGGGGTCAGCCGACCGACGGCCGGTTGGCGGGAATGATCGGCACGGCGCCGGTCATGCTGCTGAGGGAGGCCGCGACCGAGTGGTCGGGGTCGGGAAGGTCGGTTCGGTGCGCGCGCAGCACCAGCATCGATTTCGGGTAGACAGTGATGACGTCGCCCGGTTTGCTGGGCGCCTCATCGGTGGCCTGGCCCGCGGTGTCGATGACGACATCCCAGGCCCGGGCGTACTCGACGCTCGGCAGGGTGAAGGGCACGGCCGCGTCGTCGGCGTTGAAGTACAGCAGAAAGTTCACGTCGGTAACGCGCTCGCCGCGGTAGTCGCGCCCGCGAATGCCCTGCCCGTTGAGAAACACGCCCACCGAGCGGCTGAGCGGGGTGTCCCACTCCTCTGGCTCCATCTCGCGTGCCTCAGTGTTCAGCCATACGATGTCGGGCAGCGGCTCGCCGCGCCCGCGCCTCACCGGCCGGCCATCGAAGAAACGGCTGCGCCGAAACGTGGGGTGCTCCTTGCGCAGGCGCATCACGGCTGACGTGAACTCGGTGAGCGGCTCGTCAGCCGTCTTCCAGTGCACCCATGAGAGCTCGTTGTCTTGCGCGTAGGTGTTGTTGTTGCCCATCTGCGTGCGGCCGAGTTCGTCGCCGTGCAGAAGCATCGGTACACCCTGGCTGAGCAGCAGTGTGGCCAGAAAGTTGCGCTGCTGCCTCGCGCGGAGGGCCCGGATGCCCGGGTCGTCGGTTGGCCCTTCGACACCGCTGTTCCAGCTGCGGTTCGACGACTCGCCGTCTTGGCCGTTCTCGCCGTTGGCGTCGTTGTGCTTCTCGTTGTACGACACCAGATCGGCCAGCGTGAAGCCGTCGTGCGCGGTGACGAAGTTGATCGAGGCCACCGGGCGACGCCCGGAGTGCTCGTACAGGTCAGAAGACCCCGTGAACCGCGAGGCGAACTCGCCGAGCGAGGCGGGCTCGCCCCGCCAGAAGTCACGCACGGTGTCGCGGTACTTGCCGTTCCACTCCGACCATTGAGGCGGAAAGTTGCCCACCTGGTACCCGCCCGGCCCGACATCCCACGGCTCGGCGATGAGCTTCACCTGCGACACCACCGGGTCTTGCTGCACGAGCTCGAAGAAGCTCGACAGTCGGTCGACGTCGTAGAACTCGCGGGCGAGAGTCGAGGCGAGGTCGAACCGAAAACCGTCGACGTGCATCTCGGTGACCCAGTAGCGCAGCGAGTCCATGATCAGCTGCAGCGAGTGGGGGTGCCGCACATTGAGGGTGTTGCCGGTACCGGTGTAGTCCATGTAGTACCGCTTGTCGTCATCCATCACGCGGTAGTAAGCCTCGTTGTCGATGCCCCTGAACGAGAGCGTCGGGCCCAGATGATTGCCCTCGGCGGTGTGGTTGTACACAACGTCAAGAATTACTTCGATGTTGGCCGCGTGCAAGGCCTTGACCATGCCCTTGAATTCCTGCACCTGCTGGCCGCGCTCGCCCGCAGACGAGTAGGCGCTGTGCGGTGCGAAGAACCCGATCGTGTTGTAGCCCCAGTAGTTGTGCAGGCCCTTTTCCAGCAGGGTCGAATCCTGTACGAACTGGTGCACGGGCATCAGTTCGATGGCCGTGATGCCCAACCGCTGCAGGTGTTCGATGGTGGCCGGGTGTGCGATGCCGGCGTACGTGCCGCGCTGGTCTTTCGGCACCTCGTGGTTGAGCTCGGTGAGCCCCTTCACGTGCGCCTCGTAGATGATGGTCTCGTTGTACGGCACCTTCAACTCGCGGTCGCCCGACCAGTCGAAGAACGGATTGATCACCACGCCGTACATCATGTGCTTGGCCGAGTCGAGGGTGTTCTCTGAGTCGGGGTCGCCGAAGTTGTACGAGAACAGCGACTGATCCCAGTCGATGGTGCCGCTGGTCGCCTTTGCGTACGGGTCGAGCAGCAGCTTGTTCGGGTTGAACCGCTGACCGTTCTTCGGGTCGTACGGGCCGTACACGCGGTACCCGTAACGCTGCCCGGGCTGAACCTGGGGCAGGTAGCAGTGCCAGACGAAGGCGTCGACTTCGTGCAGCAGAATGCGGGTCTCTGCGCCTTTCTCGCCGAACAGACAGAGCTCCACCTTCTCTGCGCCTTCACTGAAGATGGCGAAGTTGGTGCCGCTGCCGTCGAACGTCGCGCCGAGGGGGTATGCAGATCCGGGCCAGCTGTCCACAGAGATCTCCTGTTCAGTTGAGGTGGGGTCGTTGTGAAAGAGGGTGGTGCGTTAGGAAAGGTGAGGTGCGATCTCGCTCGCGATGAACTCGAGATGATCGAGGTCACTGAGGTCGAGCACCTGCAGGTAGAGTCGTTCGGCCCCGAGGTCAGCCAGTTCGCCGATGCGGTCAATGGCTTCGGATGCTGTGCCGCCGAGCCCGCTCTTTCGTAGCTCCTCGGGGTCGCGCCCGATCGCCGCCGCCCGACGTCTGAACTCTGCCTCGTCGGCCCCGACTGCGGTTGTCACCGCAACCGAGTACACCATCGAGTCGGCGTCGCGGCCGATGGCCTCGCAGGCGGCCCGAACGCGCTCGAACTGCGGCCGGATGTCGGCGATCTCAGGAAACGGAATGTTGAATTCCGTGGCGAACCGTGCGGCCATGGCCGGCGTGCGCGCCTTGCCGGAACCACCCACGATGATGGGCAGCGCGGCCTGCACCGGTTTCGGCAGCGCGGGCGAATCGACGAGGCGGTAGTGCTCACCCTCGAACGAATACGTCTCGCCCACCGCGGTGCCGAAAAGCCCGGTGACGATCTCGAGCTGCTCTTCGAGTAGGCCGAAACGCTTCTCCGGGAACGGGATGCCGTAGGCCTCGTGTTCGCGTGCGAACCAGCCGGTTCCGAGGCCGAGTTCGGCTCGGCCGCCCGACATCTGGTCGACCTGGGCGACCTGAATCGCAAGTATGCCCGGGTACCGGTACGTCACCGACGAGACCAGCGTGCCCAACTTGATGCGGGAGGTCTCCCGCGCCAGCCCGGCCAGAGTAGTCCACGCGTCGGTCGGGCCCGGTAGCCCCGGCTCGTCGCCCATGGCGAGGTAGTGGTCAGAGCGAAAGAACGCGTCGAAGCCCAGTCGTTCACTCGCCTGCGCCACAGCGAGAATGTCGTCGTACGTGGCGCCCTGCTGGGGCTCTGTGAAGATTCGCAAGTGCATGCCTTCAGCCTGACATACTTCGCTGCGAACGCGCGGTTCAGGCTGCTTGACGCAGGCGCACCCGGTGCCACGTAGTAGGCTCCGCGCCGAAACCCACCCGAATGCGGTCTTCGCTCGTGGGCCGATCGGCGTCGTAGAGCACCGTCACGCCGCCGCCGGCGAGGGCCACAGTGAACGTCATCGCCCCCGAGCGCGGGGTGAGGCTGCGCGCCTGGCCATCGCGAGATGTGAACGAGATGATGGTCACCGTCGAGGAGAGCCGTGACAGCAGGCCCGCCGAGAGCGGGGGAGCAACCGTGACGGCCCGGCCGTTCACACGGGTGCCGTTTGTGCGGAGCCAGGCCTCGGTCATTCGGCGATGCGCCGCTACGGCCAGGAACATGACAGCAATGATCGCGATCACGGCGAGAACGAACAGCGGCATCATGGTGGAGTCAGAATAGCGGGTCGCCCGCAGAAGTGGGATAATGGCCTCACACGGGAGTCCGGTGAGCCGGGCTGAGAGGAAGGTTCTCAACCTTCGACCGTCGAACCTGATCTGGATCATGCCAGCGCAGGGAGCAGACACTCTCCGAGCCGTCGCTTCCGTCGGCTCCCGCTTACTGCGGTGCTGACGGAAGCGACGTCTCATCACCCGTGCCCTGAAAAATTCGTTCAACGAAAGGGCACGACAAGTGCAGACAACAACAGCAACAATCGGTGTATCAGCGGCGCGCAGTTCGCTCGGGCGCTGGCGGGTGGTCGACATCATCGTGGCCAGCGTCATCGGCGTGGCGGCGGGGCTCATCTTCTGGGCCTGGGGGTTGGCGTACAACCCCATCGGCACTCCGCTCGAGGCGGCTCTGCCGGGGCTCCAGGGTCTGGTGAACGGCGGCTGGCTGTTTGCTGGCGTGCTGGGTGCGCTGGTCATCCGGAAGCCCGGTGCGGCACTGTACACCGAGCTCGTGGCCGCCATCGTGTCGGCCCTGATCGGCACCCAGTGGGGGCCGTGGACCTTGGTCTCGGGGCTCACACAGGGCATCGGCGCGGAGATCGTGTTTGCGCTCTTCCTCTACTCGAGCTACCGGCTCGGAGTGGCGCTGCTCGCCGGGGTCGGAGCCGCTGTTGCGCTCTCGATCACCGACCTCATCGTGTCGTACCCGGGGTCAGACACTCCGTTCATCATCATCTACACGGTCACATCGATCATCTCGGGCGTGGTGATCGCCGGGCTGCTGTCGTGGCTGGCGATGCGCGGAATCGCCCGAACCGGTGCGCTCAGCCGGTTCGCGTCGGGCCGCGAATCAGCGGTGCGGGTCTAGCGCATGGCCCGGGGTCGCTCGGTGCCGCCGCCACGCGGTTCTGCCGCGGTGGCGGGGTCGAGCGACCCCGCGGGAGCCGTGGCCGGCGTTGCCGGCGGCGCGGGCACCGGCGGCGGCGGCGCGCGGGTCGAGGCGCGCGGCTGGGGCTGGCGGCACGCCGGTCGAGCGGCGTGGGCCGTGAGCGAACTCGACCTCGTCATAGAGCCGGGCGAACGCGTGCTGCTCTTGGGAGCATCCGGAGCCGGCAAGTCGACGCTCATCTCTGCGCTCGCGGGCGTGCTCGGCGGCGACGACGAAGGCGAACAGGCGGGGGAGTTGAGCGTCGGCGGGGTGCGTCCGGTGGATGCGCGCGGCCGCGTCGGGCTGCTGCTGCAAGACCCCGACTCGCAGGTCATGCTCGCGCGGGTCGGCGACGATGTCGCCTTCGGCTGCGAGAACCTCGGGGTTTCTCGAGATGAGATCTGGCAGCGGGTGGCAGAGGCGCTCGACGCCGTGGGGCTGCGAGTTCCGCTCTCGCACCCGACCTCAGAGCTCTCGGGCGGGCAGAAGCAGCGCCTCGCGCTTGCAGGCGTGCTGGCCATGCAGCCGTCGCTGCTGTTGCTCGACGAACCCACTGCCAACCTCGACCCCGAGGGGGTACGCGAGGTTCGCGATTCGGTCGCGCGGGTGCTCGAACACTCCGAAGCCACGTTCGTGGTGATCGAACACCGCGTCGAGATCTGGCGGCACCTGGTGAACCGTGTCGTGGTGCTCGCGCCCGGCGGGGGAGTGCTCGCCGACGGGCCTCCCGGCGACGTGCTCGTCGAGCGCGGCGCTGAGCTGGCGGCGTCGGGGGTATGGGTTCCCGGGTTTCCGCCGGCGCGGCCGGTACGGCGTGCGCTCCTCTCCTCCACGGGTAGTCACTGGTCTACGGGTAGTGACTGGCCTGCGGGTGGCGGGTCGGCTGCGGGTCTCGACGCGGATCAGCAGAGGGCCGCCCACGCGGCCGCGAGTGGCCTCGGGGTCGAGCGGCTGCTGCGCGCCACAGACCTCTCGGTGGCGCGGGTGAAGGGCCGAGCCGTGGCGGTGGGTCTTGCGCTCGAGATCGAGCGCGGCACAGCCGCCGCTATCACCGGGCCGAACGGCGCCGGCAAATCGACACTGGCGCTCACCCTGGCCGGGCTACTGCCGCCCCTGGCCGGGCGGCTCGAAGCCGGTGAGGCCTTCGCCGCGGGTGCCGGGCCGAGCCCCATCCGCTGGATGTCGCGCCAGCTGCTCACCCGCGTGGGCACCGTCTTCCAAGACCCCGAACACCAGTTTCTGAGTACCACCGTGCGCGGTGAACTCGCCGTCGGCCCGCGCGCCCTCAAGCTTCCGCAGGCCGAGATCGATGAGCGAGTGGATGCCCTGCTCGCGCGTCTGCGCCTCACCGCGCTCGCGGCGGCGAACCCCTTCACCCTGTCGGGCGGGGAGAAGCGGCGCCTCTCGGTGGCCACCGTACTCGCCACCCGCCCCTCGCTGCTCGTGCTCGATGAGCCCACGTTCGGGCAGGACTCTCGCACCTGGGCCGAGCTCGTGGCGCTGCTCGCCGAGCTGCTCGACGAGGGCACCGCGCTGGTCGCCGTCACGCACGACACCGATTTTGTCGACGCGCTCGCCGACCGGGAGCTGCGCATGCCGGCGCGGGCCGAGGGGCTGGCATGAGCATCCTGACTCCGACGCGTGGCACACACGTGGTCTATTCGATCAACCCGGTCGCCAAACTGGCGGCGGCATTCGTGCTGAGTTTCACGCTGGTGCTCTCGATCGACTGGGTGTCGGCGTCGGTCGCGCTGGTGCTGGAGGGCATCCTGTTTCTGTGGGCGGGGCTGAGCGCGCGGCAGTTCTTTCTGCGCACGCTGCCCGTGTGGGTTGCCGCGCCCGCCGCGGCCGTGACCACGGTGCTCTACGGCAGGCCGGCGGGCGCCACCTACTTTCAGCTCTACCTGATTCACGTCACCGACGGCTCGTTCGAGCTGGCGCTGGCTACTCTGCTGCGAGTGCTCGCCATCGGGCTGCCCGCGGTGGTGCTCTTCGTCACCATCGACCCCACTGACCTCGCCGACGGCCTGGCGCAGGTGCTGCACCTGCCGAGCCGATTTGTACTCGGCGGCCTTGCGGGCCTGCGGCTCGTGGGGCTGTTTCTCGACGACTGGCGGTCGCTGCAGCTCGCGCGGCGGGCCCGTGGGGTGGGCGATTCGGGGCGCATCAGGCGGTTCTTCAGCCAGGGATTCGCACTGCTGGTGCTCTCGATCAGACGCGGCAGCAAGCTCGCCACCGCGATGGAGGCGCGTGGATTCGGTTCGACGATCGAGCGGACCTATGCCCGCGAATCGCGATTCGGGTGGCGGGAAGCGGTGCTCATCGCGCTGGCGGCGCTGGTCGCGTTGGTGGCTGTCACGGTGTCGGTGTCAACCGGAACGTGGAACTTCATCGGCAGCGCCAGCTGAGCGCACGCTCGCGATACGGTGGATGCATGACAGATTCAACAGCACCCACCGGTTACACCGTCGAGTACATCGACGGCCCCCTGAAAGGCCAGATCGATACCCGTCTGTACGTCGACGGCGCGTACGACAAGACGTTCGGCGTCATTGCGCTGGTCGACGGCCTCGAGTCGAACTTCGAGTACACCGCCGTCGGTGAGCGTGAGCTCAACGGCCAGACCCACGTCAGCTACTCGTTCGACGCCGCCTCGAGCGACTCGCCCGTGAGCGACGACAACGCGCAAGACCTGGGCGAGGCCCTCGTCTAGGTTCTGCGCTCGATTGTCGATCGACTTTCCCCACTCCGTCGGCCGCCTCCGCGCCGGGCGACAGGGTGGGGAAAGTCGATTTGTTCGCGGAGCGACGGATGCGGGTGTGGGCGCAGGTCAGGAGCGCGAGGCGATGAGGGCCTGGATGACCTCCACGGGGTGGGTGAGGCGCCAGAGCGGCCCCGGGTCGGTGAGCGCATGGTCGAGTTTCAGCGGCACGGTGAGCGCTCCGCCCGGCAGGTTGAACGACACCGTGCCCGCGGCTGTTCCACCCGAGCCGGTGGAGACGGTGGCCGTCGAGACGGAGTGCGTGATGGGGGTCGCCGACCAGAGCATCCGGGAGTCGTCGCTGACAGCTACGCCCTGTGCACTCTGGCCCCACGGGGTCGAATACGTCACGAACGCGTCACCTGTCGTCACGATGGTCGTCGACGTGAGATTGGTGGCGGCAGAGGCGAGCAACGTGCCCATGTCGGCGTTCAGCGTGTCGTAGCCAGGCTCCCGCAGCATGCTTCCGTAGAGGGTGGCCGGCTTGCCGCTCACCTGCACTGTGGCCTTGTAGAGCAGGCAGAGCCCCGCCTGGTCGGTGTAGCTCAGCGACAGGCCAGTGACCCCCTTGTCGGGCATGTAGCTGGCCAGGTTCGTCACCAGGCGGCCGCCGTTCACGGTGGTCGAGGGCAGTGGCATGATCTCGCCGATGACGGGCACGCTGAAGGCGAGCTTTGCAATACGGGCGAGATCGGATGCTGTACCCACCGAATCGCTCGACAACCCCGTGGCGTCGGAGACAAGGGTGCCCGTGAAGCCGTTCTTCGCCAGCCACGCGTTCGCGGCCGTCACATACCCGTCGACGGAGCCGAATGCCCACCGCGCCAGCGCATCGGCGTGGTTGTTGCTCGAACCGAGCAGCATGGCCTGCAGCATGTCGCGCTCGCTCCACGACTCGCCCGTGATGAACGAGATGGCCCGCGCGCTGTCGGCGATGTAGCTCACGTAGCCGGCGTAGTCTTCGGGCGTGATGACGATCGACTCGCCCTGCTTGCCAGCGTCGACGGGCTTGGCGTCGAGCACCACGAGTGCCGTGATCACCTTGGTGGTGCCCCCGAGCGGAACCGCCGAAGCGTCGCCAGACGAGGCCAGAACGCTGTCGGCGCCGTCAGCTGTGAGGGCGCTCGCGCCGGTCTGCGGCAGAGTGGGGGGAGTGGGCGCCGCGATGGTGGTGTCAGCCCCCAGAACGGTGGCGCTCGCAGCGGGAAGAGGGCCGATGAGGGTGGCCGGCCCGTAGACCCCGATGCCCAGAATGACGAGGGCGCCGACCCCCACGAAAACACCACGGCGGATGCGGCTGGCTATCGTCGAGGGCATGCCTCAGGCTAACCCGCAATCACGCCCAGCCGAGGTCGTGCAGGCGTGCGTCGTCGATTCCGTAGAAGTGGGCTATCTCGTGCACGAGAGTGATGTGGATCTGGTCGCGCAGTTCGTCGAGGTCTGCACAGATGCTGAGCAGTGGTTCGCGGTAGAGCACGATGCGGTCGGGCATCTCGCCGAAGCCGTACTGGCCGCGCTCGGTGAGGGCGACTCCGTCGTAGAGGCCGAGGAGGTCGAGCGAGCCGTCTTCTGGGCGGTCTTCGACCACGAAGACGACATTGTCGAGGCCGTCGATCATGTCATCGGGCAGCAGGTCGAGTTCGGCCACGACCAGGGTCTCGAACGCGTCTTCGTCGAGGTCGAGCATCCGGAAGCCCCTTTCACGAAAAAACGAGCGGCCCGGCGAACCGGACCACTCGTTCATTCACTCGGTGGGGTGAGTAACGGGGCTCGAACCCGCGACCTCCTAGACCACAACCAGGCGCTCTGCCAACTGAGCTATACCCACCATGTGCCATGCGAACACGGCAACCAGACGATTCTATTACAGCTTTGAGGCGAACTCTGCCACAACCTCGGCCGCGATGACTTTCAGGTCTGCCGAAGCGGGCCCGGGAGCGGGTACGAACACGGCTTTGCGGTAATACTCGAGCTCGCGAATCGACTCGAGAATGTCGGCCAGTGCACGGTGGCCGCCGTCTTTTGCGGGGGCGTGAAAGTAGATGGGCGGAAACCAGCGGCGCGCGAGCTCTTTGATCGACGAGACATCGACGCTGCGGTAGTGCAGGTGGGCGTCGACCCGCGGCATGTACTTCGCGAGAAACATGCGGTCGGTGCCGATGGTGTTGCCCGCGATCGGCGCCTTCAGCTCGTTGGGAACGAACTTCAGAATGTACTCGAGCACCTCGAACTCGGCCTCGGCCAGGCTCACGCCGTTCGGAATCAGCTTGTCGAGCCCCGACGTCTCGTGCATCGTGCGCACGAAGTCGTTCATGTGCTCGAGGGCCGAGTCGTCGGGCTTGATCACGATGGTGAATCCGGGGTCGAGCAGGTTCAGCTCGAAGTCGGTGACCACCACCGCCACTTCGACGAGTTCGTCGACGGCGAGGTCGAGCCCGGTCATTTCACAGTCGATCCAGACCAAGCGGTCTGTTTGTGCACTCATGCGCCCAAGTCTATCCGGCGGCATCACCGCGTCACGGTGCGGCGGTGGTGCGCGGCCGGGAGCTGCCCGCTGGCATGATGTCGTGCATGGATGAGGCAAGCGGAACGGCGAACGGTGTGCGGTTCGGTGTCACCGAGCCGGCGCACCGGGGAGACGAGCGCACGAGCATTGTCGGCATGCTGCAGCGCCAGCGCGATCTGGTCTGTTGGAAGCTGCGGGATGCACCCACCGACGCGCTCGGCGCCGCATTGCTCACCACCGGTGATGGCGCCCCCGCGACCGGCTCGGGCCAGACCCCGAGCGGCATGAGCCTGCCCGGGCTGGTGCGGCACCTCACGAACGTCGAGCGCTCGTGGCTGCGCGACGTCTTCGCGGGCGAGCAGGGGCTTGAGTACGACTGGAGCGACGACGACCCCGACGCCGAGTGGCGGGTGCCCGCGGCAACCACGATGGCCGCGCTGCTGGCCGACTACACGGCCGAATCGCAGCGCTGTGACGCCGTCGTGGCCTCCGCTGCCGACCTCGACGTTGTTTCGGCGCGGCGTGGCTTCTCGCTGCGCTGGATTCTGCTGCACCTCATAGAGGAGACCGCGCGCCATCTCGGGCACGCAGACCTGCTGCGCGAGCAGCTCGACGGCGTCGTGGGCGAGGAGCCCACGGATGAGAGCTGCCCGGTGGCCGACGACGCAGCGGCACAACGACCGGCTGCTCCCAGCCGCAAGGAGGAGAGTGGCAGCAGCGACTCGGGCGAAGCCGGGGCCGCGCCCATCGACGACAGGACACCCATGGCATCCACAGCTCTCCCCGGCGGCACCTTCACCCTCGCTGGCGGCCCCACCCTCACCCGCATGGGGTATGGCGCCATGCAGCTCGCGGGCCCGCACGTCTTCGGGCCCCCGGCCGACCGCGAGGGCGCCGTCGCCGTGCTGCGGGCGGCCGTCGAGCTCGGCGTCACCCACATCGACACGTCTGACTTCTACGGCCCGTATGTCACCAACGAGATCATCAAAGAGGCCCTGCACCCCTACCCCGCGGGCCTGCACCTCGTCACGAAAGTCGGTTCGCTGCGCGACGCCGAAGGCAACTGGCCGAAGGCTCTGTCACGCGACGAGCTGCGCAAGGCCGTCGACGACAACCTCGAGCATCTCGGTCTCGACGCGCTCGAGGTTGTGAATCTGCGGGTGGGCGGGTTCGACGCCCCCGCACCCGGTTCGCTCGCCGAGCCGTTCACCGTGCTCGCCGAGTTGCAGCAGGAGGGGCTCATCCGGCACCTCGGCGTGAGCACCGTCGATGCCGCCCAGCTCGCCGAAGCCCAGAGCATTGCGCCCGTCGTGACCGTGCAGAACTTCTACAACATCGCCAACCGCGCCGACGACGCACTCATCGATTCGCTCGCCGCGCAGGGTATCGCCTACGTGCCGTACTTTCCGCTCGGCGGGTTCACGCCGCTTCAGTCCGACACGCTCAGCCACGTCGCCGAGCAGCTGTCGACGACACCGATGGCCGTGGCGCTGGCGTGGTTGCTGCAGCGCTCGCCGAACATCCTGCTCATTCCGGGCACCTCGTCGGTCGCTCACCTGCGCGAGAACGTGGCGGGTGCCGCTCTCGAGCTGGCACCGGATGCCCTCGAGAAGTTGAACGCCATCGCGGGCTGAGCGCCGCGGCGTAGCCCGGGCCCCGCGGCCTCAGCCGAGGGTGCGCGGCGTGCGCCGGGTCAGCCGGGAAGCTGCTGCAGAGCCCACGAATTGCCGTCGGGGTCGCTGAAGTAGGCGTAACGCACTCCGCCACCCATGTCGCTGACGTCGGAGACGTCGACACCCCGCCCGCCCAACTCGGCCCGGGCCGCATCGACGTCGTCGACGACGAGGTGGATGCCGTGCACCGGTGGGCCTCCAGCCGTACCCATGCCCACCCCGATGACGATCGAGCAGGCCGAACCGGGCGGCGTCAGCTGCACGATGCGCATGCCATTGCCGGGTTGCACGTCGTGGTCGAGCAGAAACCCCACTCTGTCGACGTAGAAGGCGATGCTGCGGTCGATATCGCTCGAGGGCAGCGGAATCAGTTCGAGTCTCATGTGCATGGTGGGTACCCGGTGTTCAGTGGTTAGCAGAGATGATGCCCACGATGCCATTGATCAGAAAGTACGCACCCACGGCGGCAACTCCGATCCAGATGGCGATTCTGCTCGTGCTCGGTTTCTTCGGATCTCCGGGTTCGTTCGGCTCGAGTGGAGGTGGGGTGTAACTCACGATGGCAGCCTTACCTGATTGACGATACTGAGAGAATTCTCACGAGTGACTGTCACATTTGTGACATGTGACAGTCACCTTGGGAGAACGGCCCCATGCGAACGGTACATAATGGGCGAGCGTACCATTTTGGTTGAACGTTCACATTGGCGTGACACTGGGCCGCGACACCCATTCGTTTGCAGAGACAGGCCCTCATGGCAGCTGATCCCCGCCCAGAGCGTGCGCCGAGCATCCGCGATGTCGCCCGATTGTCAGGTGTTTCGCACCAGACCGTCTCACGCGTGCTCAACAATGCCACCGGTCTTCGCGACGAGACCCGCCAGCGTGTGCAGGAGGTCATCGACGAGCTGCATTACCGGCCGAACCGGGCCGCTCGCATGCTCGTCACGAGCCGCTCACGCACCTTCGGCATTCTCTCGGCGTCGAGCGCCCAGTACGGCCCAGCCTCCAGCATTGCAGCCATCGAGCACGCGGCGCGCGACGAAGGGTACTTCGTCAACACGGTCACGCTCGACAGCGGCGACCGGGCATCCATCGAACGCGGCCTCAACCATCTGCTCGACCAGGCCGTCGAGGGCGTGGTGGTCATTGCGCCACAGGTGCGGGTCTTCAACACGCTTCGCGAGATGAACCTCACGGTGCCCATTGTCACTCTGCAGTCGAACGGCACCACTGACCACGCACTGTCTGTCGATCAGATTCTCGGTGCGCGGCTGGCTACCCGACACCTCATCGAGCTGGGGCACCGCGACATCTATCACCTCGCGGGCCCGCAGGACTGGATCGAGGCCGAAGCCCGCATGCACGGCTTTCTCACCGAGATGTCTGACCACGACGTGCCGGCGACGGCTCCTATTCTCGGAGACTGGACCGCCGAGTTCGGCTTCTTTGCCGGCCGTGAGCTTCTGCGCGTGCGTGACTTCACGGCGATCTTCTCCTCGAACGACCAGATGGCCCTGGGTCTCATTCATGCGATTCGGGATGCTGGCCTCGATGTGCCCGGTGACATCAGCATCGTCGGGTTTGACGACATTCCCGAAGCGCGGCACTTCTGGCCGCCGCTGACAACCGTGCGTCAAGACTTCGCCGAGCTGGGGCGGCGCTGTGTGGCGCTGCTGCTGAACGGTGGCGCGGATGAGACGGGCGTGGCTTCTGAGCTCGTTCCCGAGTTGCTCGTGCGCTCGAGCACAGCGCCGCCTGCCCGCTGATCGAGCTCGCCCGACGGGCGTGTCTGGCGCGCGCGGCAAGCGCGGTTACCGAACTGTGATAACCGCGGCTTGACAGCGCGCATTGCCGTGTGGCTCAATGAGTTCAGCCCAAAGTGAACGTTCACATGAACGGTCACATCTGGGGTTCCCCGGCGTGAATCGCCTGACCCAACCGCAATTTGTGACGAAGGAGTCCGCACGTGAACTACGGCGCTGAAGTTGAGGTCACCATTGCGCGTGTTCGCGCTGAGGTGTCTCGTCTGCACGCCGAGCTCACTCGCTACGAGCTCGTCATCTGGACGGGCGGCAACATCTCGGCCCGGGTGCCGGGTGCCGATCTCTTCATCATCAAGCCCAGTGGTGTGAGTTACGACGACCTCGCCCCCGAGAACATGATTCTCTGCGATTTCGACGGTGTCGTCATCGAAGCGACTCCGGGGTCGAACCGTTCGCCCTCGAGCGATAGCGCGGCGCACGCCTACGTGTACCGCCACATGCCAGAGGTCGGTGGCGTTGTGCACACGCACTCCACGTACGCCACGGCGTGGGCCGCACGGGGTGAGGCCATCCCGTGCGTCATCACCGCGATGGCCGACGAGTTCGGCGGAGAGATTCCTGTCGGCCCGTTCGCCATCATCGGCGACGATTCCATCGGCGTGGCCATCGTCGAGACGCTCACCGGTCACCGTTCGCGTGCCGTTCTGATGCAGAACCACGGTGTATTCACTATCGGCGCCGATGCCAAAGACGCCGTGAAAGCCGCGGTGATGGCCGAAGATGTGGCCCGCACCGTGCACATCTCCCGGCAACTCGGCACCCCGTTGCCGATTGCCCCAGAAGCGATCGACGCCCTTTTCGACCGCTACCAGAACGTCTACGGACAATCTGCCCTCCCCACTTCTCGTCGCTGACGAGACACAAGCCTGCGCGACCTCGCACCGATGTCCGCTGGAATCACAGCATCTGCTGAACAACGAAGTCCAAGCACGAATTGAAAGGAAATACTGTGAAGAAGAAGGTTGTACTTTCTCTCCTGGCCTCAGCCGCCATGGTTGTCTCACTGGCCGCCTGCTCTAGCGGCAGCTCATCGCCGTCGTCGTCGACCGGAGGCGCAGCAGCCGGCGCCGGCGGCCTCATCGGCGTCGCAATGCCCACCAAGTCGAGTGAGCGTTGGATCGCTGACGGAAACAACATCAAGCAGCAGCTCGAGGCAGCCGGTTACACCGTCGACCTCGAGTACGCAGAAGATGACATCCCCACCCAGGTCACTCAGCTCGAGAACATGATCACCAAGGGCGCCAAGGCCCTGATCATCGCCTCGATCGACGGCACCACGCTGACGAACACGCTGCAGAACGCCAAAGACAACAACATCCCGGTCATCGCGTACGACCGCCTCATTCGCAACTCGCCGAACGTGGACTACTACGCGACCTTCGACAACTACAAGGTCGGAGTCGAGCAGGCTACCTCGCTGCTCACCGGGCTGAAGGTTCTCGACGCCAGTGGCAACAAGACCGGCACCAAGGGCCCGTTCAACATCGAGCTGTTCGCCGGTAGCCCCGACGACAACAACGCCACGTTCTTCTTCAATGGCGCGATGGACACCCTGAAGCCGTACATCACCGATGGCACCCTCGTTGTGAAGAGCGGCCAGACCGACTTCAACACGGTGGCAACACTGCGTTGGGACCCGGCCACCGCTCAGGCGCGCATGGAGAACATCCTGACGTCGACCTACTCGAACGGCACCACGAAGGTCAACGGCATCCTGTCGCCCTACGACGGCCTGTCGCGCGGCATCATCTCGGCGCTGACCTCTGCTGGGTACACCACGGCTGACATCCCCGTCATCACCGGTCAAGACGCTGAGCTCGACTCGGTCAAGGCCATCAACGCCGGCGAGCAGTACTCGACCATCTACAAAGACACTCGCGAGCTCGCGAAGGTTGCTGTAGCCATGGCCACCGCTGTTCTCACCGGGGCAACGCCTCAGACGAATGACACGAAGACCTACAACAACGGCATCAAGGTCGTTCCGGCCCAGCTGCTGCAGCCGGTCACGGTCACCAAAGACAACGTCAAGAGCGTTCTGATCGACGGTGGCTACTACACCGCTGCTCAGGTCAACGGCTAGTCTGAACCACCCCCACTCGGCCCGGTCCGCTGTCACCAGCGGGCCGGGCCGCACCCCTTACGCATCACCCCGCTCACTTATAAAGGAAGAGATATTGTGACCACCAATATCCTGGAAATGCGCAGCATCACGAAGACGTTCCCGGGCGTCAAGGCGCTGCAGAACGTGACGCTCGACGTCGGCCGCGGCGAGGTGCACGCGATCTGCGGCGAGAACGGCGCAGGCAAGTCCACGCTGATGAAGGTCTTGAGCGGCGTGTACCCGTTCGGAACCTACGAAGGCGACATCGTCTTCGAGAACGAGACAATGGAGTTTCGCGACATTCGTGACAGCGAGGCCAAAGGCATCGTGATCATCCACCAGGAACTGGCGCTCAGCCCGTTCCTGTCGATTGCCGAAAACATTTTTCTGAACAACGAGATCACGGGCGCCTTCGGCCTGATCGACTGGAACAAGACCAACATCGAGGCATCCAAGCTCCTCGCCCGCGTGGGCCTCAGGGAGAACCCCACCACGAAGGTTCGCGAACTCGGGGTGGGCAAGCAGCAGCTCGTCGAGATTGCCAAAGCGCTCTCGAAACGAGTGAAGCTTCTGATTCTGGATGAACCGACCGCCGCCCTGAACGATGAAGACAGTGATCACCTGCTCGACCTGATTCTCTCGCTGAAGGCGCAGAACATCACGTCGATCATCATCAGCCACAAGCTGAACGAGATCAAGAAGATCTCCGACACGGTGACGGTCATTCGAGACGGCAAGGCCATCGAGACCATCGCCAAGATCGACGTCACCGAAGACCGCATCATCAAAGACATGGTGGGTCGCGACCTCGAACACCGCTACCCCGATCACACGCCGCACATCGGCGACGAGATTCTGCGCGTCGAGAACTGGACCGCGTACCACCCGCAAGACCCGACTCGCGTCATGGTCGACAACGTGAACATCAACGTGAAGCGCGGCGAGATCGTCGGTATCGCTGGTCTGATGGGCGCGGGTCGTACCGAGTTCGCGATGAGTCTGTTCGGGCGCTCGTACGGCACCAAGATCTCAGGGTCGGTCTTCAAGAACGGCAAAGAGATCAAGACCCGCACGGTTTCGGAGGCCATCGACAATGGTCTGGCATACGCCACCGAAGACCGCAAGTTCTACGGGCTCAACCTCATCGAAGACATCAAGCGCAACATCTCGATGGCGTCGCTGAAGAAGCTCGAGCGCGGCGGATTCGTCGACGACAACGAAGAGTTCAAGGTGGCTGAGGGCTACCGCAAGTCGATGAACATCAAGGCACCCTCGGTACTGGCGAAGGTCGGCAAGCTGAGCGGTGGCAACCAGCAGAAGGTCGTACTCAGCAAGTGGATCTACTCAGACCCCGACGTGCTGATTCTCGACGAGCCCACCCGCGGCATCGATGTGGGCGCCAAATACGAGATCTACACGATCATCAACCGCCTCGCAGCCGAAGGCAAAGGCGTGATCGTCATCTCGAGTGAACTACCCGAGCTCATCGGCATCTGCGACCGCATCTACGCGCTCGCTGAAGGCCGCATCACCGGTGAAGTGCCTATTGCAGAGGCCACCCCCGAAACGCTGATCAAGTACATGACCATGGAAAAGGAACGAGCCTGATGTCCAACCTCGAAACGAAGCCGGCCGACGACACGGCAGCAGGCGGCCGGGTCAATCCGGTCGAGAACAGATTCACCACCGCGATCACCCACGTACTGAGCGACCTGGGCAAGAACGGTATCTTCATCGCCCTCGTGCTGGTGGTCGTGGTCTTCGAGATCCTGACCAATGGGGTGCTGCTGCGGCCGCAGAACGTCTCGAACCTCATCGTGCAGAACGGGTACATCCTGATTCTGGCTATCGGCATGGTGATGGTGATCGTGGCCGGCCACATCGACCTGTCGGTGGGTTCGGTTGCGGCCTTCATCGGTGCCGTCTCGGGCGTGTTCGCAGTGAACATGGGGCTGCCGTGGTGGCTCTCGATCATTCTTTCGCTGCTGATCGGTGCCGTGGTGGGTGCCTGGCAGGGGTTCTGGATCGCGTACGTCGGAATCCCAGCGTTCATCGTGACGCTGGCGGGCATGCTCATCTTCAGAGGGCTCGCGCTCGTGGTTCTCGGCAACGCGAACATCGGCTCGTTCCCCGAGCTGTACCGCTCGATCGGTAACGGTTACCTGACGAACCTGTTCGGCGATTTCGCCGTCGACCCTCTCACCATGGGCGTTGCGATTATCGCCATCGTCGCATTCATCGTGCA
Source organism: Subtercola sp. RTI3 (assembly GCF_035018625.1). Lineage (NCBI taxonomy): Bacteria > Bacillati > Actinomycetota > Actinomycetes > Micrococcales > Microbacteriaceae > Subtercola > Subtercola sp. RTI3. The sequence continues at coordinate 22,105 of NZ_JASJXO010000036.1, forward strand.
GTCGGTGCGTACGCGCCGCGGCCGGCAGAGCTACGGGCAGGCTGTCGAACCGCTCGGCTGGTTCGTGGGCAAGCTGGTTCTGGTTGCGATCGTCGTCGGCCTGTTCGCCTACGCGCTCGCCACGTTCAAGGGCATCCCCGTCACGCTGATCATTCTCGCCGTGCTGGTGCTCATCTACGGGCTGGTCATGACCCGCTCGGTGTTCGGCCGCCACATCTACGCCATCGGTGGCAACCTGCACGCAGCCGAGCTGTCGGGTATCAAGACCCGCAACGTGACGTTCTGGCTGTTCGTGAACATGGGCTTCCTGGCCGCACTCGCCGGCCTGGTATTCACTGCCCGGCTAAACCTCGCAGGCCCGAAGGCCGGCGACGGGTTCGAGCTCGAGGCGATCTCGGCCGCCTTCATCGGTGGCGCGGCGGTGACCGGCGGTATCGGTACCATCGGCGGTGCCATCGTGGGTGGTCTCATCATCGGTGTGCTGAACAACGGCATGTCGATCATGGGCATCGGCATCGAGTGGCAGCAAGCCGTCAAGGGCCTCGTGCTGTTGCTGGCCGTTGCGTTCGACGTGTACAACAAGCGCCGCTCCGGCGGGCGTTGATCGCCAGCCGATCGCACTGATCGCGCTGCGAACACTGAGTGACAGCGGATGCCCGTGTCTGGCCTCGCACTTCACCTGAGCTCTGTCTCGGCGAGGTCGTCGGCCGGCACGGGCATTCGTGCTGTGTCGTTCGCGGTGCCCGCGGGGGCCGTGCACGGCATTCTGGCCGAAAACCTCTCGGGGGCATCCGAGGTTCTCGCTGTGATCGGCGGCTTTCTGCCGGTCACCGAGGGTGTTCTCCGCATCGGCGGTGAGCCTCGCCGCTTCGACGGGTACCGCGCCGCCGAAACACTCGGCGTGCGGGTGCTGCGCGGCGAACCCGCCATCGTTCCGCACACCTCGGTGGCAGAGAACATCTTCCTCGGACACGAGAAGTCGGTGGGCGGTTTCATTCGATTCGACCGGTTGAACGCGAACGCCGCCGAGCTGCTCACCCGTTTCGGTCTCGGGGCGACGGTCGATCCGCGGTCACCCGGGTCGGGCTTGTCGCGTGCCGAACGCCAGGTCGTAGAGCTGGTGCGCTGCGTGGTGGCCCAGCGAACAGTCGTGCTGATCGACGAACCGTTCACGGGTCTCGACGCTGCGGGCCTCGCGTTGGTGGCAGCCGGCATCCGGCGGCTCTCTGCTGACGGGGTCACCGTGGTGGTGGCGACGCACCGCATCGACATGCTGACGCAGGTTGCCCAGAACGTGAGCGTGCTGTCGCGCGGCGAGGTCGTCGAAACGGTGTCGATGCTCGAGGGGCGGCCCTCTGAGGCGCGGTTGATCGAACACATGACAGCGAACATCCGGGTGTCGCCGCGCCCGCTGCACGAGACGCGTGAGGCCGGGCCCGTGGTCTTCGAGATCGCCGGGTGGAGCGCCTACCACGTGGTCGATTCAGACACGGCTGTAGTGCGGGATGTGTCGCTGAACGCCCGTCGCGGTGAGATCGTCGGGCTGGCGGGACTTGCCGGTTCGGGTATCGCCGAGCTGGCGCTCAGCCTCTTCGCGCGCTCGTACAGCTCGAGCGTGACCGGCACCATGCTCGTGAACGGCAGCCCCCTGGTGGCCGAGACCCCGCAGCAGTCGGTTGCGGGTGGGGTGGGGCTCTCGACGAGCGCGAACCTGCGGTACGACCTGAAACTGTTGGGCGGCATTCCGTCACGCGTCTCGCCGTCGCTTCTCGGCAGGCTGGCACGTTTCGGCTTGGTCGACCGGCATCGCGACTACGAGACGGCGTCGCCCGCGTTCGGCCTCGGCGGAATCTCGGCGCTCGTCGGCAACCGCGCCGCCGCCGCAGCGGCGGCAGACGGCGGGTGGTCTGCGGGCGCCAGGCGGCATGTGGATGCCCTGAAGCTGTGGCTCGACCAGCCCCTCGAGGCGCGCCCCGTCGTTGTCGTTCTCGATCACCCCACCGCCTCGCTCGAGGGCGAGCAGTTGCACGCTGTGCGCGACCTCATCGTCGAACTCGCCACTGGCGGCACTGCCGTGCTGCTGGCCTCCGACAATCTCGACGAGCTGCTGATCATGACGAACCGCATCTTCACTCTGGCCGAGGGGCGGGTGACCGCCGAGCTCGTGACGCGGCAGGCCACCGCACCCTCCGTGCTCGCCGGCATGATCGGTCGCACCTCGTCATCGTGACCGCGGTGCCTGCTCGTATGATGAAGGCGACCGAAGGAAGGTGCTCGTGACTCCCGCAGAAGAGATCGACAACCTGATCAGAACCCACCCCGACTGGCGTGGGGCCGCACTGGCGAATGCCCGCCGCATCATCAGCGAGGTCGACCCCGGCATCGTCGAAGAGTGGAAGTGGATGGGCGCGCCCGTCTGGGAGCTCGACGGCATTCTGGTCGTGGGCAACATCTTCAAGACGAAGGTGAAGCTCGGCTTCATGTACGGCGCCCTCATCACCGACGCCACAGGTCTCTTCAACGGCGAACTGGGCGGCAACCAGCGTCGCTCGTACGAGTTGGCCGAGGGCGATGTGATCGACGAAGAGGGGCTGAAGGCTCTCGTTCGCGAGGCCATCGCGTTCAACCATGCCAAGCGGGCCAATAAGAAGTAGCGTTCCGAGACGGCACAGGGGAGGAGCACCGATGTCGCTTTCGTCCGCTCGGCCTGTCGCTGTCGCTGTCGCCCGACGGCCCGCGCTCGCCGCTGCTGCGCTCTGGGCCGCAGCGGGCCTCGCCTACGTCGCTGCCGAGGCCGCCGCCGCGGCAGCATTCCCCGGGTACAGCTACGCCACGAACTACATCAGTGACCTCGGTGTGCCTGAGGTGGGCGTCTTTCAGGGGCGAACCATCGACTCGCCACTGCATGACCTGGTCAATCTCGCTTTCGTGGCGCAGGGCATCCTCTTCATCACCGCTGCGATTCTCCTCACGCGGGCGGTCACCGGCGGCGCTCGCCGCACCTTCCTCGTGCTCGCGGCACTGCACTCGGTGGGAATCGTTCTGGTCGGCGTCTTCCATGGCAGCCAGGCCAGTACCGCGGCCGGGCTCGAAGTGCTGCACGTCGGGGGAGCGGGCCTTGCCATCGTGGCCGGAAACGTGGCCGTCGTCGTGGCCGGTCTCGGCTCGACGGCACGCGGTACCCCCACCTGGTACCGCGTCGTGAGCACCGGGCTCGGGATGCTCGGCCTCGCCTCACTCGTACTGCTCGAACTCGGCTACTACACACCGGGCCTGAAACTGTTGCCTGACGGCGTGCTCGAACGGGGCTCGGTCTACTCGATCATCGTATGGGAGCTGCTGACAGCGGTCACGCTGCTGGTGGGCGTGACCCGACGTAGGCCGCCAGATGCTGGCCGGTGAGGGTCTGCCGCCCGGCCACGAGGTCTGCCGGTGTGCCCTCGAAGACGATGCGCCCGCCGTCGTGGCCTGCCCCGGGGCCGAGGTCGATGATCCAGTCGGCGTGCGCCATCACGGCCTGGTGATGCTCCACCACAACGACCGAGGTGCCAGAGTCGACCAGCCGGTCGAGCAGGCCGAGCAGCTGCTCGACATCGGCGAGGTGCAGGCCCGTGGTGGGCTCGTCGAGCACGTAGATCTCGCCTGACTCCGCCATCTGGTTCGCAAGCTTCAAGCGCTGGCGTTCGCCACCCGACAGCGTGGTGAGGGGCTGCCCGAGGCTCAGGTAGCCCAGGCCCACGTCGACGAGACGCGCGAGAATGGTGTGCACGGCCGGAGTGCGCGCCTCACCTTCGCCGAAGAACGCCGCGGCGTCGACCATCGACAGGGAGAGAACTTCGCTGATGTCGAGGCCGCCGAGGTGGTACTCGAGCACCTGCGCGTCGAACCGCTTTCCGTCGCAGACCTCGCACACTCGTGAGACGCTGGCCATCACGCCGAGGTCGGTGTAGATCACTCCGGCGCCGTTGCAATTGGGGCAGGCTCCTTCGGAGTTCGCGCTGAACAGGGCGGGCTTCACGCCGTTGGCCTTGGCAAAAGCCTTGCGGATGGGTTCGAGCATCCCCGTGTAGGTGGCAGGGTTGCTGCGCCGGGAGCCGCGGATGGCGCCCTGATCGATCGAGACCACCCCCGCGCCGGCCGGAATCGAGCCGTGCACCAGCGAGCTCTTGCCCGAGCCCGCCACGCCGGTGACGACCACCAGCACGCCGAGGGGAATGTCGACATCGACACCCGTCAGGTTGTGCGTCTTCGCCCCTCGAATCTCGAGCGCGCCCGTCGAGGTGCGTACCGATGCCTTGACCGAATGGCGGTCGTCGAGGTGCCGGCCGGTCAGCGTGTCGCTCGCGCGCAGCTCGTCGACGGTTCCTTCGAAGCACACCTCGCCGCCGCCGGTGCCGGCCCCTGGGCCGAGGTCGACCACATGGTCGGCGATGGCGATCATCTCGGGCTTGTGCTCGACCACGAGTACGGTGTTGCCCTTGTCGCGCAGCTGCAGCAGCAGCGCATTCATGTGTTCGATGTCGTGCGGGTGCAACCCGATGGTCGGCTCGTCGAAGATGTACGTGACGTCGGTGAGCGACGAACCGAGGTGCCTGATCATCTTCGTGCGCTGGGCCTCGCCGCCCGAGAGCGTGCCGGCCGGGCGGTCGAGAGAGAGGTAGCCCAGCCCGATCTCGACGAACGAGTCGAGGGTCTGCAGAAGCCCGCCCAGCAGGGGAGCGACCGTCGGCTCGTCAAGTCCCCGCACCCACTCGGCGAGGTCGCTGATCTGCATCGCGCACGCGTCGGCGATGGAGATACCGCCGACCAGTGATGACCGGGCCGCCTCGCTGAGGCGCGTGCCGCCGCACTCGGGGCAGGTCGTGAAGGTGACTGCTCTGTCGACGAACGCGCGGATGTGCGGCTGCATGGCCTCGCGGTCTTTCGACAGAAACGACTTCTGCACCTTGGGCACGAGCCCCTCGTACGTCATGTTGATGTCGCCGACCTTCACCTTCACCGGTTCGCGGTACAGAAAGTCGTCGCGTTCCTTTGCTGAATAGTCGCGAATGGGCTTGTCGGCGTCGAGAAAACCCGAGCCGGTGAAGATGCGAACGCCCCAGCCGTCGGCGGTGTAACCGGGAATGGTCAGGGCGCCCTCGTTGAGCGACTTCGTCTCGTCGAACAGCTGCGCGAGGTCGATGTCGTTCACTGTGCCCATGCCCTCGCAGCGCGGGCACTGGCCACCCGTCACGGTGAAGCTTCGCCGCTCCTTCACCGTGCGACCGGCTTTCTCCATGGTGACGGCCCCAGCGCCGCTCACCGACGGCACGTTGAACGAGAACGCCTGCGGTGAGCCGATGTGCGGATGCCCGAGCCTACTGAACACGATGCGAAGCAGTGCGTTCGTGTCGGTCGCCGTTCCGACGGTCGAGCGGGAGTTCGCCCCCATGCGCTCCTGGTCGACGATGATCGCCGTGGTCAGGCCCTCGAGTACATCGACGTCGGGCCGGGAGAGCGTGGGCATGAGACCCTGCAGAAAGGCGCTGTACGTTTCGTTGATCATCCGTTGCGACTCTGCAGCGATGGTGCCGAAGACCAATGAGCTCTTGCCCGAGCCCGAGACGCCGGTGAAGACCGTCAGCCGGCGTTTGGGCAGCTCGAGGTCGATGTTCTTCAGGTTGTTCTCGCGCGCGCCGCGAACCCTGATGAGGTCATGGCTGTCGGCGGCCGGTGTTGCCGGTGTGACCGGTGTTGCCGGTGCTCCTGGCGCGGCCGCTGACGGGGTGGCCGCTGACGGGGTGGTGATCTTCATGGCAGCCAGCATAGGGCGGGCGACCGACAGGCGCTGGTCGATCGCTGATCAGTGTCGGTGGCGGGTGGTCGGGGCTCCCTCGTCAGTGCCGAAAACGGCTGATCGTCACTGCGACGCTCGTCGACAGTGTGTCGGGCAGAGCCCGTGCCAGCTCCTCGATGTCGGCTCGTTCGCGATGAAACGCGTTCGGCCCCATCATGATGGAGTCGACCACGTCGGCGGGAGTGAGATCGACCACGTAGTCGAGGTCGACGGTGCCGGCGGGCTGCAGCGGTTGCATGGCTTCGATGAGCCGCGCCTGCTTGTCTGCCCCGATGGCGAGCAGCGCGAAACGTTCGCGCAGCTGCGCGAGGTGCGCTTCTCGAGGCGTGACCACAATCACCTCGCCGTCTGCTGCGAGCACCCGCGCCACTTCGTCGCCGCGGCGCGGGCCGAAGATGCTCAGCACCAGGTCGACCTGGGCTGAGGCGATCGGCAGCAGTGCGCGCACGTCACCGGTGGCCGAAGCGAGCCGGGGGTGGGTGCGGGCAGCGGCGCGGGCAGCGTTCTTCGAGACGTCGAGGGTGAGGCCGTGCATCCGGGGCCGGGCGTCGAGTACGTGTGCCGCGTAGTAGCCCGTGCCGCCGGCGAGCTCGACGCACCAACCGGATGGCCCGTTGCCCGTGCCCGTGCTGGTGCTGGTGTTCGCGTGCTCGGCGAAGGCCTTCGCGATCGCGTCGGCGATGGGCGCGTAGTGCCCGCGCGCCAGGTGCCGGCCGCGGGCAGCAACCATCTCGGCGGTGTCGCCGTGGTGGTGCGGGCCGCCGCCGATGGTGAGCGAGGCATAGCCCTGCCGGGCGATGTCGAAGGCATGGCCGTTCTCGCAGCGCAGCGATCGGCTGCCGACGCCGAAGGTACTGGTGCCGAATGTGCTGGTGCCGAATGAGCCTCCGCAGAGTGGGCAGGCAAGAATGTCGAGGCTTCGCTCGAGAGCGTCTGTCACGGCTGGGCTGGCGCGCTCTGCACGGGCGTGCGCTGGTTCTGGGGCATTCCCCGAGACTAGCCGCACGCCGCACGCCGCACGCCGCACGAGGCGCGTGCGGCCCTGTCAGGCCGAGGCCGGGTAGCGCGAGGGCAGGTCACCGTAGACGCGCTTGAACGCGGCCCGCAGCCCGTGACTCGACGAGAACCCGCACAGTGTTGCTAACGCAGTGAGGCTGATTTTCGGAGTCTGGCGATCATCGAGATAGTCGGCAGCAGTGCGGGCGCGCGCGGCCTGCACGGCGCTGGCGACGCTGTCGCCATTGCTCTGGAACGCCCGCTGAAGGTGCCGGGTCGAGACGCTCAACTGTCGGCTCAGAGTCTGAGGGTCGAGAGTGGGGTCACGATGGCTGTTCCGGATGATCTCCAGAGCCCGGGCGTGAAGACCGGCACTCTCAACGGGGATGCTTCGAGCTGGGCGACCGGCATTGCGATGCTGAGCTGCCTGCTCGCGGTGTGGGCTTCGGTGGTACTCGAATCCCATCCGGCTGAGATGTAGGGCACTCCCAGCTCGTGGCAGGCCCCCACTGCTCGGCTGCAGATGTCGAAGCTGAAATCGACCGGAAAGTGTTGGTCACACCGGTTCCTCTGTGCGGTTGTCACCGGAGACGGCTGCGTAGAGCAGGCGCCGATGAGTTCTTCCACTGAGGAAGACGCACGAACGGTGATTTCGTGACGCCTCAGGCCCAAGCCTGATCGGGTTTTTGCGTTGCGCCGAACTGTTGTCTGCGGCCGTGGGTGGCTCAGGATGCTTCCCTGCTGGATGCGTGGAGCCGGGCATCCAGCACCGGCTCAGCGACGAGCTCGGTGAAACTGGTTGAGGGCTTCGCTGTAATGCCGGGGGTCGTCGCGTGTCTCGGCTGTGACAAGGAGCGAGTGCGGGCCGATGTCACGGGTGAAGGTGCCAACGCAGGGAACCACCACGACCGTGGTGAGCCCTGCCCTCCACGCTGCGCTGAGCGAGTCGACCGAAAGTCGCTCGGGGTGTTCGTTCAGAGGGCGCGAGTGCCCTCGGGCGAGGGCCTCGAAGTTCGCTCTGTTCCACGCTGCGTACTTCGGGGTGATGGCGTCATCGCCGAATGTGTCGCGCCAGTCAGGGCCCACCAGGGTTCGCAGCAGTTCGGCGCGCTCGGCCGAGCCAGTTGGCGTTTCGCGCAGCTCTTCGAACAGTTTCTCATCGTGCACCCGGCCGGCGTGGTCGAGGCAGGCCTTCCAGAGGGCGGGCCAGGCGTTGCGCCACTCTGCGATCTGATCAGCCGACGCGCGGGCGTCGGGGTGCTCGCCGACCGATGTGTCAGACAGAAGCGGAGGGAGATCGAACCCGGTCGGTTGCAGGTTGCAGGCTTCGCGTATCCAGAGCAGCTCGATGAGGGCGTTCGGTTCGTCATCGACGGTGATGAGCATGTCGTGTGGCCAGGGATTGTCTGGAATCGGAACGGATGAACGCATTACGTCTTCTGTCGGAGAAATCGGAGTGTTTGTTCAGTGCCCGAGGATTGCATCGACGAGGTCGGCGGCGTTCTCTCCCGGCGAGACGATGATCGACACCTCGCCACTCTCGATGGCGGCAAGCACGACAGGGGCACCGATGATCTTCTCGCCGGCCTTCATGACGAGTCGAGCGGTTGATCCCGCCGCGACGGCCTGTGTGGTGAGCGTGCTCAGAACCGTGCTGCCTTCGCCGGTGAATGTTACGTGCACCAGACTCTGCCCGTTGCTTTCATCGACAGCGGCGTCTTTCACCCCCGCGTCCGTGAAATCGGGTGGTGTCACCAAACTTTCGCCGTTGATCAAAACGCACGTCGCACTCGTAGCCTCAGTGCAGGTCTCAGACAGGGCGAGCTCGATCTTCGCGGAGCTGGATGCCGGTGTGGCTCCGGCTGAACCCCCGTTCGCGCTTGCGCAGGCGCTCAACGCGAGAACTGCGATCACTGCGATCGTCAATCCAGCCGATCGAACAGTCATGACTTCCCCCTCAGCCGATGGACTTCTGCGTCACACCCCTCAGGTCAGCCTACGCACTGTTCGCCCAAGCGCGTCAGCAACGGTGGCGATTCCCGAGGGAGGGCGAACGGCGCGGGCGGAGTGCCCCTGGTAGGAATCGAACCTACGACAAGCGGATTAGAAGGCCGCTGCTCTATCCACTGAGCTACAGAGGCAACTTCACGATGTTACTACGCCCGCCTGCTATTTCTCGTCGGGCGGAGTGGGCGCGCTCTTGTCCCGCAGGGCATCCGTTGCCTGCCGGGCAGGAATGACGGGGAACGGGCCGGTGATACCCTCGCGAGCCTGGGCGATGGCGAGAATCTTGCCGCGTGAGAGGTACCAGCCGAGAATGAGCAGCGGAATCACGATGATCAGCGATGCGACGGTGAAGGTTCCGATCGGGTAGTCGATCGCCATCAGAACGAGCACACCCGCCAGAAAGACCAGCGTCAGCCAGGCGGTCACGGGCGCCCCTGGCAGCCTGAACTGCGGCCGCACGAGCTTGCCTTCTTTCGCCCATGTGCGTAGCCGCATCTGGCTCAGGATGATCGTGGCCCAGCCTGCGACGATTCCGAGTGCTGAGACGTTCAGTACGATCTCGAACGCCTGGCTCGGCGCTATGGCGTTCAGGCCCACGCCCAGCAGGGTGATGCTGGCAGTGAGCAGGATGCCCCCGAACGGTACCCCGCTCTTGTTCATCCTCGTGGTGAACTTCGGGGCCGAGCCGTTCATGCCCATCGAGTGCAGAACGCGCCCGGTGGAGTAGAGCCCGGCGTTGAGGCTCGAGAGGGCGGCGGTGAGCACAACGAAGTTCATGATCGATCCGGCGATGAGCCCCACGTCGGTGCTGCCGATGCTGGAGAAGAACGTGACGAAGGGGCTCTGGCCTGCTGAGTACGCGGTGTACGGCAGCAGGAGTGACAGCAGCACAATCGACCCGACGTAGAAGACCGCAATGCGCAGAATGACGGTATTGATGGCCCTCGGGATGACCTCCTTGGCTTTCTGCGTTTCACCCGACGCGGTGCCCACCAACTCGATACCGGCGTAGGCGAACACGACGCCCTGCACCACGATCACGACGGGAAGCAGCCCATTCGGGAAGATGCCGCCATTGCTCTGAAGCAGTGACAGGCCCGGTGCCAGGGTCTGGCCGCCGACGTGAACCGGAAACTGGCCGGCCAGAAAGACGATGCCGATGATGAGAAACGCCACCAGCGCGGTCACTTTGATGAGGGCGAACCAGAATTCCATCTCGCCGAACACCTTCACCGAGACGAGGTTGAGGGTGAGAACCACGGCCAGGGCGATCAGGGCGAGGAGCCACTGTGGTGCCGAGGTGAAGAAAGACCAGTAGCGCACGTACAGGGCAACGGCGGTGACGTCGACAATCGAGGTCATGGCCCAGTTCAGAAAATACATCCAGCCCGCGGCATAGGCGAACTTCTCGCCATAGAATTCGCGAGCGTAGGAGACGAACGAGCCCGACGAGGGGCGATGCAGCACGAGTTCGCCCAGTGCCCGCAGGATGAAGAACGCGAACACGCCGCAGATGGCGAAGACGATGGCGAGCGCGGGGCCGGCGCCGGCCAGACGACCGCCCGCGCCGAGGAACAGGCCGGTGCCGATGGCGCCCCCGATGGCGATCATCTGCACCTGGCGCGGCTTCAGCCCGTGCTGGAACCCCTGTTGTTCGTGGGAGAAGTCACGCGGAACGTGCGTTGGGTCTGGTGTGTCCTTTTCGCGGTCGTCGAGCTGAGTCATGAACACCCCATTCACGGCCGACGTGTGTCGGCGCCAAGTTTTTACAACCTAGCCCCGACCGAACGCTTTGGCGATGATTGAGCAGCACTAATTAGTTCTTGACTTTCGCGCCGACGGCGCGATCGATGCTATGACGCCGATCGGGCGTTGCCGGAGTCGATCTGGCGTTCGAGCGCGTCGACGTCGCTCAGCACGCGCTGTGTGTCGAGGGTGCCGGTGTTCGCGCGGGGTGCAGCCGGCGTCGCGTAGGCCGAAGCCTGGTATGCGGTCGGGGCAACGGCTGGGGTCGATTCGGCTGCCGAAGTCGAAGTCGAAGTCGAATTCGAAGCCGGAACAGGAGCCACGGGAGCTGCGTACTGCTCGTGGTGTTGCTGAGCGACCCACGCTTCTTGCTGCTGCTGAAGAGTGCGCTCGGTGTCGCCTGACTGGGCCTGCCAACGGTCGAGGTCGCTCTGGAAGCTGCGGCGTGTGCGACCCGGACGGTGTTGCCAGTCGACCAGCTGGTCGCGGAACTGGATCACCGCAGGTTCGATCTGGTAGCCGAACGTCGCCGAGTTGCGCTTCATCTCGGCGAGCGAGTGCGCGGCCCAGTTTGCGGCGACCGATGCGCCCTTGATGGGCAGCAGTCGCACCTGGATGTCGGCCTGCCCGGTGGCGCGGTCGGCGAGTATCTGCTCTTGGGGCGTTAGCGAGTTCCAGACGGAGGCCTGTTCGGCTGCATCGACGAGTGCGCCGATGGCAGCCACCTTGAGCTCGCGGTCGCGGCTGGTCAGCAAGCGCTTGATCGAGCCGCTGGCTATCAGCGATGCCAGCAGGCCCGCCACGACAATCGACACGGCGGGCACGGCCACGCTTGTCAATACGAAGGCGCCACCGTCAGTGTTCGCCCAGTTGAGAAAGTTGCTCCACCATTCCATGGGGGAAGACTACCTCCGGCCGCAGGCTAAACCGTGGCACGAAACGCACGGTGTGAGGCGAGTCTTCAGCTGGGCATCCGGTAGCCCCGCGCGGCTCAGCCGAAGCACAGTACGGCGTCGTCGATGCTCGAGAAGTCGCCCACGGTGTTCTGCCGACGGGTGGATGCCACGAGTCGGCGTGCCTCGAACCGTGCGCTGTCGGCGACCGGCACCTGCTCGATGTACCCCGCGAGTGAACCGTCTGTTCGAACGACTCGCCACAGTGCCGGGCGAACCTGAATGGTGTGCATGGTGCCTCTTTCGTCGGTGTTCGGTGTTCGGTGTTCTGCGTTCGTCGCCGGCCCGGTCGATGGTGTTGTGCCAACCGTACGAGCGACCACTGACACTGGCCTGGCCGCCCGCCCGGCAGCGGTCGTAGGCTTGACGGCATGCAAACTTTTGTTCTCGCCGGCGGCTGCTTCTGGTGTCTCGACGCCGTCTACCGCACTCTGCACGGTGTTACCGACGTCGTTTCGGGCTACACCGGTGGCTCGAACCCCGACCCCACTTACGAGCAGGTGTGCACTGGGCGCACGGGTCACGCTGAAGTCGTCGCCGTCACCTTCGACCCCGGTGTGATCCCGGCCCACGTGATTCTCGACGTGTTCTTCACCCTGCACGACCCGCGCCAGCTCAATCGCCAGGGAAACGACGTGGGCACCCAGTACCGCTCGGCCATGTTCTTCACCTCGGCCGAGCAGAAAGAGTTGTTCGAGGAGAGCGTCGAGCGAGCCGCCGACCTGTGGGAGGGAGACATCGTGACAGTGGTCGAGCCCCTCGCTGAGTTCTACCCGGCTGAGGCGTACCACCAGGACTTCTTCGCCAAGAACCCCGGCCAGGGCTACTGCATGGCGGTCGCACTGCCGAAGGTGGCGAAGGTGCGAAAGGCCTATGCACCGTATGTCAGGGCCGCGTAGCTCGTTCCGGCCGCTGAGCTGAACCTGGCTTGTCGCTCACACTGAGCGGGCGATGGATGCTCTCCCCAGATGTCGCTCTGGCCTGCCCCAGCGCTGACGCGCCGAGCCAGACTCGGTGCACGGCAGCGCTCGAGCAGCCGTGAGACAGGAGAAAATCGTGACCGACAGCATTGCACTCACCGGCGTCGTGGCTACGGCCCCGCGTCACATCACCACTTCGGAGGGGCTCGACATCACGAGCTTCCGGCTCGCTTCGAGCCAGCGGCGGTTCGACAAGAATCGCCAGACCTGGGTCGACATGGGTACAAATTGGTACACGGTGACGGCCTTCCGCCAGCTCGCGTCGAATCTGGCGGTGTCGGTACAGAAGGGCGACCGCGTGGTCACCGCCGGGCGCATTCGCATTCGCGAGTGGGAGAACGGCGAGAAGTCGGGAACGACGATCGAGATCGAGGCAGAGACGGTGGGCCACGACCTGGCGTGGGGAAATTCGCTCTTCACCAAGTCGCTCTCAGAGAGTGTGCCTTCCTCATCGATGAGTGAGCGCGCGCCGGTCAGCCAGAGTGCCGCCAGCCGCCCGGCCGACAGCTGGGCTGTTCCCGGTATCTCCGGCGACGCCTTTCTGCCTGATGATGAAGCAGACCCGGGCGAGGGGTCAGCAGATTCTGAGGTTTCTTCCAACACTGCTCCTCTAGACTCAAGCGGTCGGTAGGGCCTCGGCTCTGCGGCACGTCTGTTCCATTCACTGCCCACCACGTCTAGCCCCAATGGAGATCTCATGCCTCGGCCGTTGTTTCGTGTGGGGGCGGCGTTCGCTCTCGGTGCTGCCGCCGTCATCATGTTCGCCGCGTGCACGTCGGCAACACCCTCCCCGGCCCCGGCCACGACGGCGGCCTCCACCGCGACGGGTGCCGCGACGAGCGCGCCGACTGCTGCCCCCGTCATCGTGCCCAGTGGTACCGCTGCCGACAACCTGCCCTACTTCGACCACGTGAACACGGGGCTCATAGCGTCGAGCACGGCGGCCGGGCAGACTCCCGACGGTAAGGCGTTCACCTCGGCGTTGCGTGACGCCGGCTTCGGCATCGCATCGATGCAGGTCACGCCCGATATCACCACCGTGGGGGTGAAGGCCGACTCCATTCAGTTCTCGATCGCTGTGAACGGGTCGTGCCTCGTGGGGCAGTACGGTTTCGGGCAGTACCACAGCCTCGTCACGCCGCTGCTCGGCACCGGCAAGTGCCTGATCGGTGAGACCCGCACAATAGACTGGTAACCATGGCCGAATACATTTATTCCATGGTGCGCGCCCGCAAGTCTGTGGGCGACAAGCTGATTCTCGACGACGTGACGATGGCGTTCCTCCCGGGCGCGAAGATCGGCGTGGTGGGGCCGAACGGCGCCGGCAAATCGACCATTCTGAAGATCATGGCGGGGCTCGATACACCGAGCAACGGTGACGCCATCCTGAGCCCCGGCTACACGGTGGGCATCCTCATGCAGGAGCCCGAACTCGACGAGACGAAGACCGTGCTCGAGAACGTTCAAGAGGGCGTGGGCGAGATCAAGGGCAAGATCGATCGCTTCAATGAGATCTCTGCCGCGCTCGCCGACCCCGACGCCGACTTCGACTCACTGCTGGCCGAAATGGGCAACCTGCAAGAAGACATCGACGCGGCCGACGCGTGGGATCTCGACTCGCAGCTCGAGCAGGCCATGGATGCCCTCCGAACCCCGCCGGGAGACGCGAGTGTCGCCAACCTCTCGGGTGGTGAGAAGCGCCGTGTGGCGCTCACCAAGCTCCTGCTGCAGAAGCCCGACCTGCTGCTGCTCGACGAACCCACTAACCACCTCGACGCCGAAAGCGTGCTCTGGCTCGAGCAGCACCTCGCGAAGTACCCGGGTGCCGTTCTCGCCGTGACACACGATAGGTACTTCCTCGACCACGTGGCCGAGTGGATCGCCGAGGTCGACCGCGGCAAGCTCTACCCCTACGAGGGCAACTACTCGACCTACCTCGAGAAGAAGCAAGAGCGCCTGCAGGTGCAGGGTAAGAAAGACCAGAAGCTCTCGAAGCGTCTCGCCGAAGAGCTCGAGTGGGTTCGCTCCAACGCGAAGGGCCGCCAGGCCAAGTCGAAGGCGCGTCTCGCGCGTTACGAGGAGATGGCCACCGAGGCCGAGCGCACCAGAAAGCTCGACTTCGAAGAGATTGTCATCCCCGTGGGCCCCCGCCTCGGCTCGCAGGTCATCGACGCCGACAAACTGCACAAGGGTTTTGATGGCCGCGTTCTCATCGACGACCTCAGCTTCACGCTTCCGCGCAACGGCATCGTGGGCGTCATCGGGCCGAACGGCGTGGGTAAGTCGACTCTGTTCAAGACCATTGTGGGCTTCGAACCGCTCGACTCGGGCAAACTGACCATCGGCAATACGGTCGACATCTCGTACGTCGACCAAGACCGTGGTGGTATCGACCCGAAGAAGACCCTGTGGGAGGTCGTTTCCGACGGGCAAGACTACATTCAGGTCGGCAAGACCGAGATTCCATCACGCGCCTACGTGTCGACGTTCGGGTTCAAGGGCCCCGACCAGCAGAAGGCCGCCGGCGTTCTGTCGGGCGGTGAGCGCAACCGCTTGAACCTCGCCCTCACCCTCAAGCAGGGAGGCAACCTGCTGCTGCTCGACGAACCGACAAACGACCTCGACGTCGAGACCCTCGGCAGCCTTGAGAACGCCCTGCTCGAATTCCCCGGTTGCGCTGTGGTCATCACACACGACCGGTGGTTCCTCGACCGCATCGCCACCCACATCCTCTCGTACGAGGGCAGCGCAGACGAGCCCGCCAAGTGGTACTGGTTCGAGGGCAACTTCGAGTCGTACGAGCAGAACAAGATCGAGCGGCTCGGCCCCGACGCGGCGAAGCCGCACCGTTCGGCCTACCGCAAGCTGACCCGCGACTGACCTGTGAGACTCACCGTACCCACCAGCATGCGCTGGTCAGATCTCGATGCGTACGGTCATGTGAACAACGTGTCGATGCTGCGATTCTTCGAAGAGGCGCGCGTTCACGCGTTCTGGCGCACCACTGAGTACACCGAAGCGTCAGTGGCGCCCCCGATCGACGACAGTATGGCTGTGCTCGACGGCAGTACCGGCGACGAGACCATGATGGTCATCGCGCGCATGAGCGTCGAATACCTCGTGTCGATCCCGTACGTCAGGCGGCCCCTCGACATCGAACTGTGGATAGGGCACCTCGGCGGCGCGAGCCTCGAGGTGTTCTACGAGGTGTGGAGCCCGAAGGGCGACGAGCCCCGCACACTGTTCACCCGGGCATCCACCACCCTCGTGCTCGTCGATACCGCGAGCCAGCGGCCCCGGCGCATGACTGAGGCCGAGCGTGCGGCGTGGGTGCTCTACACCGACGAGCCCGTGGTCTTCAGCTCGCGGCGCTGACTCCGGCCGGCGAGAACCTGATCATTCCCTCCTGGGCCACACTTGCCACGAGGGTTCCGTCGCGGGAGAACATGCGGCCGAGTGACAGGCCGCGGCCACCGCTCGCGCTCGGTGACTCTTGCACGTACAGAAGCCACTCGTCGGCGCGGGCCGGCCGATGCCACCACATGGCATGGTCGAGACTGGCCATCTTCAGGCTGGGGCTGGCCCAGGTTGCACCGTGCCGGCGCAGCACCGACTCGAGAATCGTGTAGTCGCTCGCGTAGGCGAGTGCAGCGCGGTGAAGCGTCGGGTCGTCTGGCAGTGGGCCGAGACTCTTGATCCACACGGCCTGGTGGGCAACGTGCGCAGGGTCGGCCTCGAAGAACACCGGTGAGGTGACATACCGAATGTCGAACGGCCTGCGGTGCGCCCACCCACGAGCCAGCGGGTGATCGATTTGTGCAACGATGTCGTCTGCACTTCGGAGCGTCTCAGGTTCTGGGATGCCCGTGGGCATGTCTGCCTGATGGTCGAGCCCCTCGTCTTCGTTCTGGAACGACGCGATGATCGACAGAATCGGCAAGCCGTTCTGGTACGCCTGGGTTCGCCTGGTTGAGAACGACCGCCCGTCGTGGATGCGCTCGACAGAGAATGTGATGGGTAGCCGCACGTCGCCGGGCCGCAGAAAGTAGCCGTGGGTGGAGTGCACCATTCGAGAGTCATCGACGGTGCGGTCGGCGGCGACGATGGCCTGCGCCAGAACCTGGCCTCCGAACACGCGGCCGAGCGGTGTCCACTCCGACGGACCGGTGAAGATGTCTTCGTTGGTACGTGCTCCCGTGTCGGTGATGTTCAGCGCCGTGAGCATGCCGCTCAGGGGGTCAGTCATATCGTCTCCTACTCACTGTGTGCAACCGGCGCCCTCGATGCCGCACCGAGCCGCCACCTTCTGTAGTTTAGAAGCTGATGGTTCAATCATTCTCTCTCGTCGACGCGCTCTCGCTGGGCGACCTCAAGGTCTTCCTCGGCCGCGCGGCGCGCGTGGGCACCGGTTCGGTGCGGGTCATCGGCGGGCTCGGTGTGCTCGCGGTCTACGCCTCGGTGCTCGCGCCCAAGGGCCTGCTCGACGAAGCCCCGACGGTGTTGGGGCTTCGCACCTTCGCTCTGGCCGACAAAGAGATCGAGTTCGACGAGATCGTCTCGATCCGAGCGCTGCTCGACCGGCTCGCTTTGCTGTCGGTGACGGTGAACGGTGCCGTCGGCCCGGTCGAGGTTGTTCTGCCGCCGGCGGAGGGTTTCATGGCGTGGGCCGGTATCTCGCCCCCGCGGGGCGGCTGGAAGACGCTCGGGGTGGTCGATGCAGCCATCCTCGAGAAGTCGGCAGAGGCCGGTATCTCCGAGGTCGCGGCCGCGCTGCCGCCCGACACCGGTGAGCTGATCGTGCACCGTGTGCGATCGCAGGTCTGGGGCCGCGCTATCCCCGAAATCGAACGCCGAACCGCTGCCGGCGCCGCCTTTGCGGCCGTCAGCCTCGGCTTTCTCCGCTCTGATGACCCCGTGGCGCTCTACGCCTCCGGCCCCTGGACCCGCCTCACCACTCGCCGCGGCCACATCCTGTCTCTTATACACATCT
>NZ_JASJXO010000037.1:0-38011 GCF_035018625.1 Subtercola sp. RTI3
CCACCCACCCACCCATTTCTCGTCGAGTCGATCGGGGACGGGAGGGGAATGGGTGAGGAGAGGGCGGGGCAGCCGTCAGACGAGGTCTATTCGGCCCTGTTCGCATGGCTGAAAGACCGCTTCATCGACTTCGAGCCCGGCCCCGACATCCGAACCTACGCCGATGCGATTGCTGCAGGAGAATTCAGCTCGGGCGAGAACGACAGCTGAGCTCTGGCACCACCTGCTCGAGCCCGTAGGCTGGGAGGGATGCGACTTCTTCTCATACGCCACGGCCAGACCATCGACAACGTGAACGGGGCCCTCGGAACGGTGATCCCGGGGCCCGGGCTCACCGAACTGGGCCGGCGCCAGGCGGCTGCCGTGCCCGAGGCGCTGTCGTCTCAGCCCATCGATGCGATCTACGTGTCGAGCATGAAGCGCACGCACGAGACCGCGGCTCCGCTCGCGAACGCCCGTGGGCTCGAAGTGCGCCAGCTCGACGGGCTGCAGGAGATCTCGGCCGGGTCGCTTGAGTCGCGCACCGACACCGAGGCGATTCACCAGTACATGGGCACGATCTTCTCGTGGTGGCAGAGCTTCGATGGGCGGATTCCGGGCGGCGAAGACGGCCACGAGTTCTACGGGCGGTACGGGGCTGCCATCGGGGAAGCGGCGGCCGGGCATCCAGAAACCGCGACCGTCGCGGTGGTGAGCCACGGCGCCGCCATTCGGGCCTGGAGTTCGTTCGCGTCGGCCAACATCGATGCCGACTTCAGCCGCGCGCACGAACTCTCGAACACGGCCGTGGTTGTGCTCGAAGGCTCGCCCGACGCGGGGTGGGTCACGACGTACTGGGACGGCCAGCCCATCGGCGGATCGGCCCTGGATGATGCAACTGCGCCCGACCCGACAGCCGACGCGCTCGACTGAACTCAGCAGCGCTGCGCAGCCACCCCGGACACTGCGCCGGCGCCTGTCACACACGCCGCGTGTGCAGCAGGCGCGCCTAGGATGAAAAGGCGAAAGAAAAGAGGATCGGTCTATGACCACCACTTCACTCGTCGACTCGCTCAGCCCGGCTGAGGTCGACCGGTTGCGACTCGACTTTCCGGTGCTCGGTGAACGGGTCAACGGGCATCCACTCGTCTACCTCGACTCGGGCGCCACGAGCCAGAAACCGCTGAGCGTGCTCGACGCCGAGCGCGAGTACTACCTGCACGAGAACGCGGCCGTGCACCGTGGGGCGCACACGCTCGCGGCGCTCGCGACCGAACGGTTCGAAGACGCCCGCACGACGGTCGCCCGCTTCGTGGGGGCCCGTGACGACGAGATCGTGTGGACGTCGAACGCCACCGAAGGCATCAACCTCGTCGCCTACGCGATGGGCAACGCGAGCCTCGGCCGCGGGGGCGCTGCTGCTGCGCGGTTCGCGCTCGGCGAGGGCGACGAGATCGTCGTCACCGAGATGGAACACCACGCGAACCTGCTGCCCTGGCAGGAACTCGCGGCGCGCACGGGTGCGACGCTGCGCTACATTCCGCTCGCCGACGACGGTACCCTGCGGCTCGACGAGGCGGCGGCGATCATCGGTTCGCGCACCAAAGTGCTCGCGTTCACGCACGTGTCGAACGTGCTCGGCACCATCAACCCGGTCGCCGAGCTCGTGGGGCTCGCGCACGCCGTGGGCGCCCTGGTGCTGCTCGACGCGTGCCAGTCTGCCCCGCACCTTTCGCTCGACGTCGTCTCGCTGGGCGTCGACTTCGCCGTGTTCTCGGGCCACAAGATGCTCGCGCCCACCGGAATCGGCGTTCTCTACGGCCGCCGCGAACTACTGAACGCGCTGCCGCCCTTTCTCACCGGTGGCTCGATGATCACCACGGTCACCATGGAGGGCGCCGAATACCTGCCCGCACCGCAACGCTTCGAGGCGGGCACGCAGAAGGTGTCGCAGTCGATCGCGCTCGGCGCCGCCGTCGACTACCTCACCGCGGTGGGGCTGGGGCGCATCGCGGCCCACGAAGCAGAGCTGGGGCGGCGGCTCGTCGAAGGGCTGGCTGCCATCGACGGGGTGCGGGTGCTCGGGCCGGGTGTCGGCCACGAACGGGTGGGGCTGGCGAGTTTCGATGTGGCGGGCATCCATTCGCATGATGTGGGCCAGTTTCTGGATGATCGGGGCATCGCGGTGCGGGTCGGACACCACTGCGCGCAGCCGCTGCACCGCCGGTTCGGCGTTGTGTCGACGACGCGGGCGAGCACGTATCTCTACACCACCACCGACGAGGTCGACGAGTTTCTCGCCGGAGTCGCCGAGACCGTCACGTTCTTTGGAGCACACGCATGAGCTCGACCGAGCTGCAGGGCCTGTATCAGCAGGTCATTCTCGACCACGCCCGCGAGCGCCACGGTTTCGGCCTGGCTGCGGCGGCCGACGCGCAGTCGCACCAGCTGAACCCCACGTGCGGTGACGAGATCACACTGCAACTGCACCTCGACGAGGTGACGGGGGTCATCACCTCCCTCGGCTGGGAAGGGCACGGCTGCGCCATCTCGCGGGCGTCGGCGTCACTGCTGTCAGACCTCGTGCCCGGGCTGCCCGTTGCCGGGCTGACCGAGCGAATCGACGCGTTTCGCGTGGCCATGCGGTCGAAGGGCACCATCGAGCCCGACGAAGAGCTGCTCGGCGACGCGGTGGTGCTCGGCGGAACCTCGCGGTACATCGCGCGCGTGAAGTGCGCGATGCTCGCGTGGGTGGCGGCCGAAGAGGCCGTGCTGCAGTTGACCGAGCGCTGAGGGCTGCGGGCGTGGGTGCCGATTCGGAATGGGGTGCTGTTGTGGGTTCGGGCGTGACGACGATCGTGAACGTGCAGGTGTTCACGGGTGACGGGCTGAGCGAACTGAGCACGGTGGTGATCGGCGGCGGGGTGATCGTGTCGGTGACGGCCGACGCGGGTGGTGAGGGCGACGGTGACGTGGTCGTCGACGGGGGCGGCGGCACGCTGATGCCGGGGCTCATCGACTCGCACGTGCACCTGTTCGGGGCGGGTGACCTCGAGCGGGCATCCACCTGGGGAGTGACCACCATGCTCGACATGGGTGCGCCGTCGATGGAGCTGATCGCCGGGCTGCGGGCCGTGCCGGATGCCCCGACCATTCGTACGGCGGGGCTGCCGGCGTCGGCACCGGGTGGCGTGCAGACCACGCGCATGGGGTTCGCTCGTGACTCGGTTGTCACTGGGCCGGGCGATGCCGAGCGGTTCGTGGCGGCGCGTGTGGCCGACGGGGTCGACTACATCAAGATCATCGCCGAAGACCCGGCGGCGATGGGAGCGGCTGCGCTCGACGGGCCGACCATCGATGCGCTGGTCATCGCCGCGCACACCAATCGCCTGCGGGCGTACGCGCACGTCACCACGGTGGCTGCGGCCCAGCTGGCGGCGACGGCCTGGGTGGACGTTCTCACCCACGTTGCGCTCGATGCCGTGCTGCCTGCGGCGCTCGTAACCGAGGTTGCGGCGAAAGGGCTGGTCAGCGTTCCGACGCTTGTGATGATGCGGGGCGTGGCGGAGAAGGCTGGCGGGGCATCCGGTGACCTCGTGACGCATCGCGGAGCCGTCGACTTCGCGCACGCGGTGGCGTCGGTGACGGCGTTGCACGAGGCCGGGGTCGCGGTGCTCGCGGGAACTGACTCGAACTCGGCGCCCGGGTCGCCGTTCGGCATCGCGCACGGGGAGTCGCTGCACGACGAACTCGGACTGCTCGTCGAGGCGGGGCTCTCGCCGGTCGAGGCGCTGCGTGGGGCGACCGTGCTGCCGGCGCGGATGTTCGACCTCCGTGATCGCGGGGCGGTGACGCCCGGGCTGCGGGCCGACCTGGTGCTCGTCGAGGGTGATCCCACGGTCGACATTGCGGCGACGCGCGCGATTCGTGGGGTGTGGATCGCGGGTGCGCGGGTTCGCTGAGGCGGGCTGGCGCGGCGAGGCGCGGTACCGCGCGGCGGGGCCGGGTGCCGCACCTCGCGGCGGGGGCACGGCAAGGCGCGATAGCGTGAGGGCATGGCCCGAACGATTTCCTCCAACACCAGCGTCGACCGCGACGGCATGCTCGACTTCGTGCGCCCGCGGCACAAGATGCTCATCGCCACCACGCGTGCCGACGGCCGCCCGCAGATGTCGCCGGTCTCGGGCGGGGTCGACCCCGACGGGCGCATCGTCATCTCCACCTACCCGGGCCGGGCCAAGACGCGCAACGCCGAGCGCGACGAGCATGTGTCGGTGCTCGTGCTGTCAGACGAGTGGGCTGGGGCCTGGATCCAGGTCGACGGCACCGCAGAGGTGCTGAACATGCCCGAGGCGGCCGATGGTCTGGTCGAGTACTTCCGCAGCATCTCGGGCGAGCACCCCGACTGGGCAGAGTACCGCGCGGCCATGGTGCTGCAGAACAAGTCGCTGATCAGGGTCACGATTACGAGGTGGAGCCCGGTGTCGAGCGGGGGCTTTCCGGCCGACGTGGCCGCCCGCCTCGACGCGTTGTAGAACGCTCGCTGCGCACACTGTTCGCTGCCATGATGACCTCATGAGCGATAGTGGTGCCGACCAGTTTCTCGCCAGGCGTTCCGTGCTTCGGGCGGCCGCGTGGAGCACGCCCCTCGTCACGCTCGCCATCGCGGCCCCGGCGGCGGCAGCAAGTGGCGGCGCGACCCCCACCAACCTGCAGGCCGACTGCACCCTCGCGCTCACCATCACCAGCGTCTGGACCAACCAGCCCGGAACCTTCCTCTTCGACGCTGCCTCCACCGACAGCGCCGTGAACGTCGCCAGCAACACCGCGGAGGTACAGATCACCTTCGGCGACCTCTCCACCATCCCCTCCAACGAGGGCTGACCCCCGCCCCGGCTGGCCCGTTGCCGAGGACAACCAGATCTCTCGATACCACCAGCCGCGGGCGAGGTGGCCAGCCCGAACAGGCCACCTCGCCCGCAACGGGCCGTCTCGCAGCGTTCGAATGCTGAGCGCTACGAAGCTCCTCAACCAGCCTTACGGCTCGGCGCTTTTCACCCGGCCTCGCGGCCCGGCGCCTAACAGCCGTTCGATCGACGCGTACGCAGCCGCAGCCGCATACCGAGCACGGCAGCCCCCGCGAGTATCAGCGCCGCAGCACCCTCGCCCACCGGAGCCAGCCCGCTCGCATCAAGACCCGTGTGTGCCAGCTGCGCCGACGCCGAGCCGCTCGAGCTTCCGCCTCCGGTCCCTGTTCCGGATGCTCCACCCCCGCCGCCAGCACCAGCACCAGTTCCGCCGCCTGTCGCTCCCCCGCCCGCCGCACCCGTGCCGGGTGTCGGCGTGGGCGTCGTGGTCGTGGTCGCGGCCGCAGCGATGGTGATGCTGAACGTCTCTGTCACGTCAGGATCGACGCCATTGCTCGCGGCCACCGCGAACGTGAACGTTCCTGCAGCCGTCGGCTGACCCGAAATCACCCCCGTCGTCTCAATCTTCAGCCCCGGCGGCAACGCTCCACTCGACAGGCTGAACGTCGGCGCAGGGAACCCCGTGGCCGCCACCGTCTGCGGCACGTAAGACGTTCCCACCGTTCCCCCGGCGAGCGCACCCGGAGCCGTCGTGAAGGTCGGACTGACGTTCACCTGGAACAGCGACACCGTTCCGCTGCCATCATTGGCAACATAGGTGCGCCGATGAGCCGTGTCGATGGCAAGACCCATCGCGCCACTCGTCGTTCCGTGCAGAACGACCGATCTGACGGTTGCGCCGCTACCCGACGTGTCGATGACAGAGACGGTTCCGTCAAAATCATTCGAAACATACGCAAACCCCTGCGCGTCATCGATGGCGACGTTGGTGGGACGGCTGCCAATGCTATTCGCGCCGTTCGGAATCACCGCCATGACAGTGGTGCCGGCTCCCGTGGTGTCGATGACCGACACCGTGTTGTCAATACTGTTGGCCACGTAAGCCCGACTATGCACGCCGTCGACCGCGATTCCCCATGCACCGTTTCCAATGCCTGGAGTGCCCGGGGCGCCTCTCGAAATTGTTGCCAGAACGGTGGTGCCGGCACCCGTGGTATCGAGAACGGAGACGGTGCCATCGCTGTAATTGGTCACATACGCACGATTGTGAGCTGCATCAACAGCGACCCCGCCGGGCTCTGCGCCGATGCCTGAAGCGTGCGTGATTACTCCAGCAACGGTGGTTCCCTGCCCGGTCGTGTCAATAACCGAGACGGTGCCGTCAAAGAAGTTGGTAACGTACGCACGGTTGTGTGCTGCGTCGATAGCGATCGCTTCGGGGCCCCTGCCTATGCTCGCGCTGCCATTCGGGATTACGGCCGAGACGCTTGTACCTGCGCCCGTCGTGTCGATCACGGACACAGTGCCATCGGAGGAATTAGACACGTAGGCCCTGTTGTGAGCCTCGTCTACGGCGACACCCCACGGACTTACGCCGATGCCGGAGGTCACCCCGTGAGGGATCAAACCGGTCACAGTCGAACCGGCACCCGTGGTGTCGATGACTGACACGGTATTGCTCCCATAGTTCGTGACGTATGCACGATTGTGAACAGAATCCACTGCCATGAAGTGGGGAGCCGAACCGATCGACGTCGCCCCGTTAGGAATGACCGCCGTCACCACACCCTTCGTCGCCGCACTGGCCGACCCCGCCACCCCGAGCACCACAAGCGCCGCCACGCCAACCATCACGGCAGGCTTCAGTAACCGCGCCTTCTGAGAATTCGTCATTCAGTGAATATAGCTCAAATTCCACTCCGCGAGCAACAACCAGGCGCCGCCACCGATCACCTCACCCCAACCCCGTCTCCCGCATCGTGATGTTGATGCGCCCCGAGGGCAACCCGCAGCCCTCCGGCGCCGTGCCGGGCAACATGCGGGTAACCCCGTGAAACGCCAACCGCGACGCCCCGCCGAACACGAACAGGTCACCCGACGCGAGCGTGAGGTCGACGTAGGGCTTCGTACGGGCATCCGGGTTGCCGAACCGAAAACGACAACTGTCACCCACCGACAGCGACACAACAGGAGCAAGCGAACGCTCATCTTTGTCTTGGTGCATGCCCATGTGCGCGGCGTCGTCGTAGAAGTTCACGAGCGCCGTGTCGGGCGTATACGCATCACCAGCGTGCGCGTCACCCGTCGCGGCGACGAGTGCGCGGCGGCCCAGCTGCAGCATCCACTCCGGAAACGGCAACACCCGCGACCCGTTCACATTCGTGGCGTCGCGCGTGTACCGGTACGGCTGCCAGTGCCAGCCGAGGCACACGGTCTTGACCGACATCTCGTGCCCGCGCACTTTCGCGGCAGCCGGGGGCACGGGTCCGGATGCCCACTCCGAGAACCTCGCGGCCACCCAGTTCTGCTGCGCCAGCGTCAACCACCCCGGCAGATGCCACGCCCCCGGCGCCACCTCGCGCGGCCCTGTCTCAGGCCCGCCAACCTCGCCGAAGTCCCCCAGCTCGAACAGCGATGTCATCGCGCCCCCACCCCCTCGAGCGCCAGCAGCGCCGTCTTCGCTTCGAGCCCTCCGATGTACCCGCCCAGCCCGCCATCAGTACGCAGCACCCGGTGGCACGGCACCACGATCGGCAGCGGATTCGTCGCACACGCCGACCCCACCGCCCGCACGGCCCGCGGGTTGCCCACCACCTCGGCGACCTGTTTGTAGGTCTCCGTGTGCCCGTAGGCGATCAGCGGCAGGTGCCGCTGCACCACCTGCCGAAACCCACTCGACAGCGACAGGTCGAGCGCCACATCGAACGACCGCCTGCCCCTGGCGAAGTACTCGTCGAGCTCGAAAGCCACACGGTCGAGCCGGCGCGGAGCCCGCAGGATGCGCCCGCTCACGGTCGCGGCCAGCACGTCGAGCACACGGTCGTGGTCTTCGACGGCGAACGCCACCCGCAGCAGACCTTTCTCGGTCGCCGCCAGGAGCAGCGAACCCACGGGAGAGTCGACGGTCGTGTAGGCGAGGTCGAGCATCCGGTCGCGGTCGGCGGCGAGTTCGAGGCGGCGATGCAGGGCCTCGAGGTCGTCGGCCGCGGGGGCGGTGCCCTCGACGAGCGAAGCCAGAACGATGGCCTCACCCTCGGCCTCAGAAGAAGACGTCAGCACACTCATCATTTCCCTGCTCCAGTTCTCTCAGGTATCGCATAGGCCAACCGCAGCGCCCGCATTCCGTCAGCCGCCGCCCGCCGCGACGCATCCGCCGTGCCACCCAGCAGCTCGGCCACCTCGGCGTACGCCAACCCGCCGAGGTAGTGCAGAGCCACCGCGCGACGCTGCTTGTCGGGCAGCCCGCCGAGGGCATCCTGCAGCTCATGGTCGAGGGCACCGGGAACCCCGAGCGTCGACGCCCGCTCGGGCACCTCCCCCACCGGCACCGCCGCGCGCCGGCGCAACCGCGTCACGTCGATCGCCTTACGGTGCGCGATCGTCACGAGCCACGCCTGAACGTTCGCGTCGGCCGGCAGTTCGGGGTAGGCCCGCATCGCGGCGAGGAACGTCTCAGACCAGGCATCGTCGGCGTCGTGTTCGCCCAGCACCGCCCGGCACACCCGCAACACCGTGGGGCCGTGCTCGGCCACCACCTTCTCGAACGGTTTTTTCGTGTTCATCACTGGGTAGACGCTTCCGGATGCCCGAACGTGAGATCGGCGCCCGAAAAACTTTCGGCGCCGCTGTCGCCCCCCACGTTCTTCGCGGCCGACCCCAGCAGCTGCAGCACTCGCGCGAGCCCGGAGTCGGCCGTCGACCCCCGCCGGATGACCGCGAAATGATGCCGCGTGACGGGCACACTCAGCGGGCGCAACACAACCCCTTCGGGCATCTGGAGCGCGCCCGATCGGGGAACGAGTGCCACCCCCGCGCCGGCAGCTACGAGGGCGAGTTGCACGCTGTAGTCGGTGGCCTCGGCGATGCAGCGCGGCTCGAACCCGGCCAGACCGCAGGCGCGCTGCACCATCTCAAAACACGTCCACTCGCGGTGCGGAAGCACCCAGTCGGCGTCGGCGAAGTCGGCCAGGTCAACGGCCGACCGGGCATCCTGAGCCATCACCCCGCTTTCGCGCGTCGCCAACAGCACGGGCTCGGCGAGCAACGAGGTCGCAACCAGGCCGGGCTGCGCCCGCGGCGCCATGTTCGAGTAGGAGTGCGTGACCGCCACCTCGACCTCACCTGCGGCAAGGGCCTTCAACGCCGGGCCTGGCTCCAGTTCGGTGAGCCTGAGCGTGAGCCTTTGGCTGAGGCTGCCCAGCACCCCCGCCCACGCCTCGGCCACATACGACCGGGCCGCCGTCGGAAACGCGGCCACCCGATACGTGCCCACCGCCCCCTCCCGCAGCGCCACGGCCTCGCTCTCGGCCACCGCGAGCCTGTCTCCGATCTCGCGCGCGTGCCGCGACAACAGCCTGCCCGCCGGCGTCACGACGACGCGCCGACCCTGCCGCTCAGTGAGTTTCACACCCACCTCGCGCTCGAGGGCGGCAAGCTGCATTGAGATCCCCGGCGCCGTCAGCCGCAGCGAACGCGCCACCGCAGCGATTGTTCCGAGCTCGTCGAGTTCGGCCAGCATGGTCAGCTTGCGAATATCCAACACACACCAATACTTACGCCGAAGCGAACTACAAGTAAATAGACGTTTGCAAATGGATGCCCCAGACTCAGTACATGGCACCGCCCCGCGTTCTCCTCTCCGGCCTCGCCGTGGTCGTTCTGTGGGCAAGCGCGTTCCCTGCCATCCAGGTCGCAGCTCCCCAACTCGGGGTCGTCGGGCTCTCGTTCGCCCGGCTCGTGGTCGCGGCCCTCGCCCTGCTGGCCGTCTCGCCGTTTCTCGGCGTACGGCTGCCCCGAACCCGAGACCTGCCGCTCATCGTGGCCTGCGCCTTCTTCGGCATGACCGCCTACCAGCTGCTGCTGAACTGGGGTGAGCTCGAGGTGCCGGCCGGCACGGCGAGCATCATCGTCGCCGCGGCGCCTCTGGTCTCGGCCGCCATCGCGGTTGCCGCGTTCGGCGAGAGCCTGGGCGTTCTGAAGGTGGTGGGCAGCCTCGTTGCCATCGGCGGTGTGCTGCTCGTCTGCCTCGCACGCTCGGGCCTCAGCGTCTCGGCTTCGGTGTGGATCGTGGTCGGAGCCATGGTCGTGCAGGGCATCTACCACCCGCTCACCCGGCCGCTCTTGAAGCGGTATTCGGGCCTCGAGGTGGCGACGTACGCCATGGTGGCAGGCACCGTGATGACCCTGCCGTTCGTGCCTCTCGGCTGGGCCGCGATCGTGGCCTCCGACACGCCGTCACGGTTCGCTGCGCTCTACCTCGGCCTGTTTCCATCGGCACTCGGCTTTGTTCTGTGGGGGTACGCGGCGGCGCACCTGCCCGTGGTCACTTCGACATCATTGCTCTACCTGGTACCCCCGGTGGCAGTGCTCATCGCATTCGTCTGGCTGGGCGAGATCCCCACGTTCACCGAACTGATCGGCGGCGCGATCGTTATTGTCGGCGTACTCATCGTCAGGGCGCCGTCGACGCGCGCTCGACGAGCCGCGTCGACATGAGCGTCACCCGCTCGACCGACTGTCTCTCGATGAGCTTCACCAGCACCTCGGCCATCTTGGCCCCGAGTTCTGCCGACGGCTGGTCGATAGTGGTGAGGGCCGGCACCGCGGTCGAGCCGAAGTAGTTGTTGTCGAACCCCGCAACCCTGATGTCACCCGGGATGCTCAAACCGTGCTCGTGGATGACCGAGTACGCTCCCGCGGCCATCTGATCGTTCGCAGCGAACAGCCCGTCGATGGGTCTGCCGCGGGCCAGCAGGCGGCGCATGGCCTCGGCACCCGACTCGGGCGTGAAGTCGCCCACCTCCCAGAGTGAATCGTCGAGCCCCCGGAGCGCCAGCGCGTGCCGCCAGCCGACAAGTCGGTCAAGGCCCGGCGGCATGTCCTGCGGGCCCGCAATGGTGGCGATGTGCCGGCTGCCACGCGAAGCGAGGTGCTCAGTGGCCACCGCAGCCCCCGCCGCGTTGTCGACGTCGACGAAATAGCTGCCGCTCTCCGAGGCGAGCAGCGGCCGACCGCCGAACACGATGGGCAACGACTGGCCGAGCTGGGCATACGAGTGATCCCCGCTGTGGTGCGAGACCACGATGGCCCCGTCGACGTTGCCGCCGAGCAGGTACCGCCGGGTCTTCTCCGAGCGGGTCTCTGAGGAGATGAGCATGTTGAGCGTGAAGTCGGTGTCGGCGAGCGCCATCGCGATGCCCTGGATGACGCTGGCGAAGAACGGGTCGCTGAACAGCTTGGCCGTCGTCTCTGGCACCACCAGCGCAATGACCTGGGTGCGCCGGCTGGCCAGCGAACGGGCAGCTCGGTTGGGCACGTAGTTGAGGCGGGCGATGGCGTCGTTCACGGCGGCCACCACGCTCTCGGTGACCCGCGGCGATGCGTTCACCACGCGCGACACCGTGGCGCGCGACACCCCGGCCGCGGCCGCCACCATCTCGAGCGTCGGTACCGGCGGGTGGCCCGGTTCGTCGACGGAACGCTCTGTGCTCACGCTCGATCTCTCGTTTCTTCAGTGGGTCTCAGTGTAGATGTTCGCTCTGACGCGCTCGATCAGAGCCGCATATGCCAGCCCGCTGTCTTTGACCGTTCTCTTCTGGGTCTGGTAGTCGACCCGCACGATGCCGAACCGCTTGTCGTACCCCCATGCCCACTCGAAGTTGTCGAGCAGCGACCACACGAAGTAGCCCCGCACATCGGCACCCTCTGCGATGGCCTGGCCCACCGCATCGATGTGCGCCAGAACGTAGGCCGTGCGTTCAGCGTCATGCACCCCGCCGTCGGGTGCCACCACATCGTCATAGGCCGCGCCGTTCTCGGTTATGTACAGCGGCGGCAGGTTCGAGTATTCGCCGCCGAGCCGAACGAGCAGGCGCCGAAGGCCGTCGGGGTGCACCTCCCAGTCCATGGCGGTGCGCGGGAGCTGTCGCGACGGGAATGTCACGTACTCAGACCCCACGAACGGCGAGCGTTTCTCGCGCGCGGTGGGTGCCACACTCGTCACCACGTCGACGGTCTCCGGATGCCCGCTGACATTGTCATCGTGATAGTGGTTCACCCCGAGAAAGTCGATCGGTGCCGCGATGGCCGCAAGATCCCCCGGCTGAATGTGGTCTTCGAGGCCGTATTCACGAACATCCTGAAGCAGGTCGACGGGGTACGCTCCGCGCAGCAGCGGATCGAGGTACATGCGGTTCCAGAGCGCATCGATACGGCGGGCCGCCTCGACGTCGACCGGGTCGGCGGGGTCGTTCGGAATAGCCGTGGTGAGGTTCAGCGTGATGCCGATGCGGTCGGGCTGAGCGCCGGCGCGCACTTTCGCGGCCCCGAGCTGGCGCAGCCGCGACACCGCCAGCCCGTGGGCAAGGTGCTGGTGGTGGGTGGCCGCGAGCCCCGCGCGCGGGTCGAGCCGGCCCGGCGCGTGCTCGCCCGAGGTGTAGCCGATGAGCGCCGAGCAGAGCGGCTCGTTGAAGGTCGTCCAGTGGTCGACCCGGTCGCCGAGCGCGTCGTAGACGACCTCGGCGTAGTCGACGAACCGCAGCGCGGTGTCACGGTTCGCCCAGCCACCCTTCTCTTCGAGTGCCTGCGGCAGATCCCAGTGATAGAGCGTCAGCCACGGCAGGATGCCCGCCCCCAGCAACTCGTCGACGAGGCGTGAGTAGAAGTCGATGCCTCGCGGGTTGACCGCGCGATCGCCCGGCTTCACCCGGGCCCAGCTCGTGGAGAAGCGGTACGACCCCAAACCGAGTTGCTTCATGAGCTGAACGTCTGCCGGCATCCGGTGATAGTGGTCGACGGCGACTTCGGGTGTGTCGCCGCCCGTGATGGCTCCCTGCTGCTGAGCGAAGTGATCCCAGATGGAGTCTTCGCGACCGTCGAGGTGCGCCGCGCCCTCGACCTGTGCCGCCGCCGTTGCCGAGCCCCAGATGAAGTCGGCCGGCCAGGGATACGTGGTCAGGTCGGTCATGTCAGCCTTTCACCGCCCCGGCCATGATGCCGGAGACGAGGTGGCGCCCGGCGATCACGAAGAGCACCAGCAGCGGAATGGTCGCGAGCACAGCACCCGCGAGCACGATGGAATAGTCGACGTACTTCGCCGACTGCAGCTGGCTGAGCGCCACCTGCAGCGTGGGGTTCTGCGGCACCACGAGCAGCGGCCAGAGGTAGTCGGTCCACGCGGTCATGAAGGTGAACAGACCGAGAATCGCCATGGCCGGGCGCGCGGCGGGAACGCCGACGTGCCAGAAGGTCTTCAGCATGCTCGCACCGTCGACGCGCGCGGCTTCGATGAGTTCGTCGGGAATCACGTCGACCAGGTACTGCCGCATGAAGAACACGCCGAATGCCGTGACGAGCGTGGGTACGATGACAGCGCCGAGCGTTCCTGTCCAGCCGAACTGCTTCATGACCATGAACAGCGGGATGATGCCGAGCTGAGTGGGCACCGCGAGCGTCGCGATCACGAACACGAGCAGACCTTCGCGGCCACGAAACTTCAGCTTCGCGAAGCTGTACCCCGCCAGGGTGGAGAAGAAGACCACCGAGACGGTGATGACACTCGAGACGATGACGCTGTTCAGCAGCGACATCCAGAACGGCACGGTGTCGAACACGGCAGAGATGTTCTGCCAGAACAGCCCGCCGGGAAACAGGGGCGGCCAGGTGTCGGTGAGCACCGAGCTCGGGCTCGACCCGGCGATGACCGACCAGTAGAGCGGGTACGTGCCGGCGATGAAGAAGACGATCAGCAGCCCGTAGGTGAGAAAGCCGGGGCGTTTGTCGATGCCGAGCGGCTTGCGGGCTTTCGATTGTGCGCCCCGACCGGGCGACGGGTGTGTGTCGGGCCGGGGTTCTGTGAGTGTGGTCATGAGATCTTGTTCCGGTTGTATTCGGTGAGCCGACGGGCCATTCTGCGTTTCGACACCCTCGCCTCGGTTGAGGCGATGCGCCGGGAGATCAGAAAGTTGAGCACGCCGAAGAGCACGATGATCAGAAACAGCAGCCACGCCACGGCCGAGGCCTTGCCGAAGTTCTGCCGGTTGAAGGCCAGATCCCAGAGGTACAGCACGGTGGTCTGGTACTGCCGCTGCGGCCCGCCGGGAGTTGCCGTGGTGGGGTTGAACAGCTTCGGCTCTGTGAAGATCTGCAGGCCGCCCACCGTGGCTGTGATGATCACGAAGATCATGGTGGGCCGGATGCTCGGCAGTGTCATCGAGAAGAACCGCCGCACGGCGCCCGCCCCGTCGAGCGCCGCCGACTCGTAGATGTCACGCGGAACCGCCTGCATCGCGGCCAGCAGAATCAGCGCGTTGTAGCCCGTCCAGCGCCAGTTCACCATCGACGCAATCGCCACGTGCGACGGCAGTGTCTCTGTCTTCCACATCACCGGGTCGAGGTGGAATGACGTCAGAAGGTTGTTAATGAGGCCGTACTTCTCGTCGAACGCGCTCGAGAAGATGAGCGTCACCGCGACGGGCGTGACCACATACGGAATCAGCACGCTCATGCGCCAGAACGTCTTCGCCCTGATGTTCTGGTCGAGCACCGCGGCAATGAGCACGGCCCCGATGAGCTGGGGTACTGCCGAGAGCAGAAAGATGCTGACCGTGTTGAACAACGAGTTCCAGAAGAACGGATCGTTCAACTCGGTCACGTAGTTGTCGAGCCCCACGAACCCGGCCGGCCCGGTGAGCAGGTTCCACTTGTTCAGCGACACCACGAAGGTGTAGCCGAGCGGAAACAGGCCTACGAGCCCGAACAGAATGAAGAACGGTGCCACGTAGAGATAGGGAGAAGCTTTCACATCGAACCGGTTGAGCCGGTACTTCAGCGGGAGCCGCACCTTCTTCTGGGGAGCCTTCTTCTCGGGCGACGTCTGGGCCGGCCGGGGCGTGAGGGTGGCAGTCATCTACTTATTGACCACAAGCTGGTTCAGCAGCGTGATGGCGTTGTTCCAGGCCGTCGACCCATCGGCTTTACCCGAATCGATCTGCTGGATGGCCGGGCCGAACACCTGCGACTGGATCACCGAGTCGTCGGGCCCTTTGTACTGGGCCACGACACCCTTGGCGCGGGCAGCGAGGATCGTGCCCACCGGAGCGTTGTTGAAGAACGTCGACAGTGCATTCGTTCCTGTCACTGCCGGGTCGCTCTGGGCAGCCGTCACGCTCGGAAAAGCACCTGCGACGCCGAACGCGGCCGCCTCAGACTGAGCGTTGGTGAGAAAAGCGGCGAGGTCGGCCGCCTGCTGCGGGTGCTTCGACTGCGTGGGAACGGTGAGGAAGCTACCGCCCCAGTTCGCCGCGCCGCCGGGGAACACATTGGCGAAATCCCAGCCGGTGGTGGCGTCGCCGCCAGCCGCGGTCACCTGCCCCTTCACGACCCCGAGCATCCAGCCGGGGCAGACGAAGGTCGAGAACGTTCCATCGGTGAAGGCTTTGCCTTTGCCCCAGTCCCAGGCGGTCTGGTTGGCCGAGAGGCCGGAGGCCGTGGCCGCCGACAGCTTGGTCCACAGCGTCTTGAGGTCGGCGTTACCGTCGACGTTCAGGGTGCCGTCGGTCTTGTAGTAGCCCTCTTTCTGCTGGTTCACCATAGCGTTCCAGAGGAATCCCGACTGGTCGTAGAAAGCCTTGCCGGTGGCGGCCTTGTACTGCTGACCGACGGCGAAGTACTTGTCCCACGTGGCGGTGTCGCCACCGAAGAGAGCGGCGACCTGGTCGCGATCGGTGGGGAGCCCGGCTGCAGCGAAGTCAGTGCGGTTGTAGCAGAGACCTTCGGGGCCGATGTCGGAGCCGTACCCGATGAGGCGGCCTTTGCTGTCGGTGGCCTGCTTCAGCTTCCAGTCGACCCAGCGGTCTTTGATGTCGTTCGCGCCGTACTGGCTGAGGTCGTTGAACTGGTCGGAGACCTGCATGACCGCGCTCAGCCAGCCCTCTTCGACCGCCTGCACGTCGGGCAGCCCGGCGCCCGCGGCTTCTTTGGTCTGCCAGTCGGTCTTGGCGTTGTCGCCGGTGTCGATGTTCGTGGCCTTGATGGTGATGTTCGGGTGGGCGGCCTCGTACTGCTTGTAGAGGTCGTCGTAGCCCATGGTGCCGAAGGTGGTCACGGTGAGCGTGATCGGGTCGGTCGAGCTACCCGAGCTGCTGGCCGATGAGCTGCCCCCCGAGCATCCGGTGGCGAGTAGGGCGAAGGCTGCGGCGCTTGCGACGGCAGCGAACCCTTTCGTTCGTCGTGAGAGTTTCACGATCACTCCTTTGTGCGTGGCTTGGTGTGAGAGCGCTCTCTTTCGTGCTGTGAGAGCGCTCTCTTGGATTCCTGCGAGCATATAGTCACCGCCCCCACCCCGTCAAGAGCCCCGCCCGCACCCATCCAAAAATGGGGTACTCAGCGAACACCACTCACACGATCGAGATGGCGCCCGTCATGGTGTCGATCTCGGCGCCGATCAGCAAGAACAGGCCACCGTAGGGCGGCAGGCTGACGGCGAAGCTCTGCAGGTCATCCACCCGCCCGATCTCGTCGCCCGTTGTGGCGTCAGTGACGGTGCGGCGGGATGCCAGAGCGGGTGAGCGAACGGTGCCCTCGATGTGTTCGCCGCTGAAGTTCAGCACGGTGACCTGCAGCGGCGGGTCGATCAGTGTGGTGTCGCCCTCGTCGAGGCGGTGCACCATGACCAGCATGCCGGGGTGGGCCACATTCGGAATATCGACCTGGCTGCCAATGTCGAGAGCCGACGCAGAACGCAGGGCGAGAATCTTCTTCACACTGCTCGCGAACGAGTTGTCGTCGGCCAGCTGCTCGGGCAGTGACCCGTAGAGCGAACGGCCGCGGGGCATGCCAGAACTCGACGCGGTGGCCGCAGGGAACACGTTCATCAGGTCGTGCGCGCCGCGCTCGATCCAGCGGGTGTCGCCCTCGGCGATCAGGTCGCTCACCTCGCTCGCCGGCACCGGCAGCATGCCGAGCAGATCCCACGCCGACAGCGCGAGAACGCCGGGCTGCCAGGCATTGAACATGACCAGCAGCAGGTGGGCGAGCCGGATGTTCTCGACATGCTCATCGGTGATGGCGTCGAGCGTGGTGAGGCCCTGCGTGGCGGCGATCATCGAGGCCGTGGTGCAGGCGATGCCGTTCGTCGTGAACACGCGGTTGTAGTCGGCCGCGTCGCCCGTGATGGCGCCCAGCAGGTCGGCCCGAATGGTCTCGGCGAGCTTCGCACCCGTGATCTCTTCGTAGCGAAAGGGGTACAGGTCGGCGCGGTGAAGCGTCTCCCAGTGCAGCAGCTCGTAGGTGAGTTCGTCGTGGTTCTGCAGCGCGTGCACGAGGCTGGCGGGGTCGACGCCGAGCTCGAGCGAGGTGCGCAGCGTCAGCCGCAGAAACTCGGTGTCGCCCATCGCCAGGGCGTGGTGGTACGCCGGCCGGTTGATGAAGTCGTACGAGAGGTCGGCGCCCACACGGCCGGTGTCGCGAATGTCTTCGATGGTGAGGTTCAGCTCCTGAAAAGAGAAGCCGCCCACCTTTCGCACCATGCCGGCGATGAGGTGATTCGCTGCTTCTGAGAGCGGGTGCCCCTCCGACCACCCGGGGCTGCCGCTGGCGCTCTTCTCCACACCGAGAAAACCGTTCGCGTCGAGACGCAGGGCGCTCGAACCGAGGTCGCCCAGCGAGTGGAGTGCGTCTCCGATGACCAGGCGCATGCCGGCGAACGTGGGGTCGAGCCAGTTGATCGACGGCTGGCCCTGCTTGAAGTAGTGCAGGTACACCCAGCGGCGCGTGATGCCGTCGACGCCCAACACCGGGGCGGTTGCGCTCCAGTTGGTCTCTTTGGTGCCCGGCTGGTAGAAGATTACCCGCTGCAGCTGGCCGATGATGTAGCCCTGCTCGGCGAGCTGCTTCTCGGTCTCGGCATTCAAGTTCACCGAGTCGCGCCCGGCGGGCACCTCGGGTAGCAGCGCCCAGTCTTCTTCCGGAATCTCGACCATGTGGTAGATACCCGGGTAATCTTTGTACGCCATTTCGGCGAGCCGGAAGTCGGCACCCTTGCCGGTGTGGCCGGGAACGATGTCATCGATCACACTGCCGCCGTGCTGCTCGGCCACGTCGGAGAGCGCGCGAAACTCGTCTTCAGAGCCGAAGGCGGGGTCGATCTGGGTGCTGATGCGGTCGAAGTGGCCGTCGACACTCGCGGTCTGCTGCCAGCCCGTGATGCCGCCGGCCCGCTTCACGGGGCCGGTGTGCACGGCAGAGATTCCGATGGCCTCGAACGCGTCCCAGAGGCGCTCGTCGCCGAGGGCAGCCAGATACGATTTGCCCGGCTCGGTGATGAGCGAGATGGGGTACGCCGTGAACCACACCGATGCAGTGCGAATGGCGCGCCGGGCATCCGGCTTCGCGTAGGGGTTACGCCACATACTCGGCTGCCCCGACAGGCCGCGAGACAGTACCTGGGCGTCGCGCAGCATCGACTGGCGAATGAGCCATTCGATGTACGACGCGTTCGTGGCGTCAGCCGAACGCGGGTCAGAGAACGAGCGCTGAATACGGCTCGCTCTCAGGTTGGCTCGGGGCCGCAACCTCGGCGGGCGGGCCGGGTAGAGCTCGCCACTGAAGGTATTGTCGACAGGCTGAGGGGTCTCGGCGGTGTCGGGGGTGTCGACGGGCTCGAGAAGTTCGTCTTCGCTCATTCACTTATTCTCGTCGGTCGAAGAGGCGTGCGTCACCCAGTTGCGGCAACCGCGGCAGAGAATTAACGCAACCGTCGCGCGCGGCGGCGGCCCTGCTCAGTAGACGAGCGAATCGGCCCGCAGCGCGTCGGTCACGTTGCCCACCAGGGCGCCGTCGCGCGGGTCGAGCGCGAGCACCTCGGTGCCGTCGGCGAGCGCAGCCAGGTCGACCCAGATGGCGCTGGGGCTGCGCGTCGACCAGAAGTAGTAGGTGAGGTGGGTCACGTCGCTCACGGTGTGCCACCACGTGGGGTAGACGCCGCCATCGTCGTAGGGGGCACCGATGGGCACGGCCACGTTCTGCGAGAGCCCGAAGACCCCGGCGACGGCCTCGGCTGTGCTCGCGGGCTCGGGCAGGTAGTGCCTGAAGTAGCTGGCCCGCACGAAACGGTCATCTGAGGTGATGTCACCGGGCGGGCGCAGATCGCCGCCGAACGGGGCGAAGCGAGCGAGGTTGGTGAGCTGCTCGTCGTAGGTGGGCGAGTTGGCCATCACCGTGAACTCACGGCCGTGGTGCACCACCATCTCACCGTTCA
This sequence comes from Subtercola sp. RTI3, assembly GCF_035018625.1. Taxonomy (NCBI): domain Bacteria; kingdom Bacillati; phylum Actinomycetota; class Actinomycetes; order Micrococcales; family Microbacteriaceae; genus Subtercola; species Subtercola sp. RTI3. Next base: position 19,324 of record NZ_JASJXO010000037.1, read on the forward strand.
CCGGCTCGATGATCGCCGAGTCGCCCGAGGGGTCTTCGAGGGCGAGGTGGGCCCCCACATACTGACCACGGATAGGCGGCGCGAGCAGCTCGATTTCATCGATGTGCGCAATGACCTCGGCCACGGTCGAGAAGTTGTCGAGCACGTACTGCACCCAGAGCGCGATGGTGACGGTGCCGCGCCCGGTGTCGGTCGGCGGCTGAACGCCGTAGAGAAAGAGGGCGTGCGCTGCGAGACCCTTCTCGTTCATGCCGTCAGAGCTGCCCACGCCCCACATGCTGGTCGCCACGCTCGAATAGGTCGAGCGCCACGCCGCCGCTCCGGCTTGAGTACCACCGGTGCGCTCGGTTCCCCTCGGCATGAACCAGAGTTGCGGCTCATCGTCGACAGCCCAATCCATGCAGCGTGAGGTCACTTTCGCAACGTCGTTGTCATTCCAGAAGATTCGAGTGCACATGACCCGATGCTAGACGGTCACGGAGACTGCCGCACGAACTCCTCCACCAGCGAAGCGAACTCGTCGGCGCGCTCGATCTGCGGCATGTGGCCGGTCTTCTCGAACACATGCGTCTGGGCATTCGGCAGTGCTGTCGCCGCGGCAGCGAGGTGACTGAAGGGCAGAATGTGGTCATGGTCGCCCCACACCAGAAGGGTGGGAATGTCGAGCGCCGACAGCTTCGCCACAAGCGCCTCCCGCCACGCCGGCCGCACACCCCGAATGGTTCCGAGGTCATGCGCCACCTCGAGCATGGTCTGCGCGTGCGCCGGGCGCCCCGAGAGCACGAACGAATGGGCGATGCGCGCATCGGTCGCCACCCGCTTGTCGTAGAACACGGCCTGAACCGTGCGCGTCGAGTTGGCGTAGTTCGGCCGCATCAGCAGTCGGCCGAGGGGCTTGACCGCGAGCATCCGCAGCACCATCGTGACCTCGGAGCCGAAGCCCGCGCTGTCGGCGAGCACGAGCGACGATACGCGCTCTGGATGCCCGACCGCGAAGCTCATCGCGACGGCTCCGCCGAGCGAGTTACCGATCACCGGTGTCGCCCCGTCAACCCCGAGCGCATCGAGAAAGCCGGGCAGAATGCCCGCGAGCCTCGTGAGGGTCGCCGGGCCGCGCCGCCGTTCGGAGTAGCCGAAACCCGGCAGGTCGAGACTGATCACGGTGTGGGCGGCCGAGAGGCGGTCGTGCTGTTCGTTCCAGTCGTCGAGGCTCTGGCCAATGCCGTGCAGCAGCAGAATCGGTGAGCCGCTGCCGGTTCGGCGGTAGCGCAGGCGCGTACCGTCGACGGCGACGTAGGCGGTGCCGGGCAGCGCGAGCGGATCTTCGGCGGGCAGCGCGCCGGTGAGCCGATGCCCTGCACGCGGGCCGAGCGCGACCGGGCCGCTGAGGGGGGCGGCATCGGCGAGCGATGAAGCGCCGGGCGCCTGCCCGACCGGCCGGTCACCTCGGCGGCCGAACCGCACCGCGTCGGTCAGCGGGCCCAAACGCAGCAGCCCGTAGTCGCGCAGGTAGTTCTGATGCAGCCGCCACGGCGACGACTCGCCCTGCTTCGGCAGCTGGTCAGCGCTTCTCAGCACATACCCCGCCTGCAGATCGATCAGCGAGACCAGCTCGCCCGACAGCGCCGCCGCTGTGGCCACCGGCGTCACACTCTGGTAGCCGTGCCGTTTCAGGTATTTCAACAGCCGCACCACGTAGGCCGCCACCAGGTCGGCCTTGAGGGTCCACGATGCGTTGGTGTAGCCGATGGTCAGCGAGAAGTTCGGCACTCCCGCCAGCATCATGCCCTTGTACGTGAGCGTGTTCGACACGTCGATCGGCCGACCGTCGACGCTCAGCGTCATACCGCCCATGACGAGCAGGTTCAGCCCCGTCGCCGTCACGATCACGTCGGCGTCGAGCGTGTCGCCTGAGGCGAGCCGGATGCCCGTGGCCGTGATCTCCGCCACCCGGTCGGTCACGATGTCGGCGGCCCCCCGGCTGATGGCGCGGTACAGGTCACCGTCAGGAATCGCGCAGAGCCGCTGGTCCCATGGGTTGTAGCTCGGCGCGAGGTGCGTGTCGACGTCGAACCCGCTCGGCAGCTTCGCGACCGCCGACTTTCGCAGAATCGACTTCATCGTCTCGGGGCGGCGCCGGCTCAGCTGGTACGTGAACATCGAATAGCCGATGTTCTTCAGCCGAACGACGTCGTACGCCAGCTTCGCGGGAAGCCTGCCACGCAGCCGGTCTGCCGTGTGGTCGCGTGATGGCACGGGAGCAATGTAGGTGGGCGAGCGTTGCAGCATCGTCACGTGCGCCGCCGTCTTCGCCATCGACGGCACGAGCGTCACGGCGGTGGCGCCGCTGCCGACGATCACCACGCGCTTTCCGGCATAGTCAAGGTCGGCCGGCCAGTGCTGCGGGTGCACGATGCGGCCCTCGAAGTGCTCGCTGCCCGGGATGACCGGGGTGAACCCTTCGTCGTAGCGGTAGTAGCCCGAGCAGACCGAGAGGAACGAGCAGGTGAACGTGACGGTGTCGCCGCCCCGGGCATCCGGATGGCCCCGGTATTCGCCGGCGGAGGTGCGAAGGGCCGTCACGCTCCAGAGAGCGGTCTCGCTCGACCACTCCGCAGAGATGACCCGGTGATTCAGCCGCAGGTTCGGCTGCAGGCCCTCGTCGGCGACGGTCTCGATGATGTACTCGCGAATCGAGTCGCCGTCGGCAATGGCTTTGGCGTTGGTCCACGGTCGAAACGAGTAACCGAGTGTGTACATGTCGGAGTCGCTTCTGACGCCGGGGTAGCGAAAAAGATCCCAGGTGCCGCCCACCGCGCTTCGCGATTCGAGAAGGAGAAAGGATTTCGACGGGAGTTCGCGCTTCAGGCGGCTGGCCGCGCCAACACCGCTGAGGCCGCCACCCACGATCAACACGTCAACGTGTTCTGTCATAGCGCCAGTGTATCGACACGATGTCGACTACTCAACAGTGTGTCGACAAACGGAGATAGGATTGCTGTATGGCTCACCGCAGAAGCAGAACCGCTCGCCTCTCGGGCGACGACAGGCAACTCGCTCTGCTCGCCACGGCCGAGAAACTGCTCGGCGAGCGCTCGTTCGACGACATCTCCATCGAAGACCTCGCGGCCGGTGCCGGCATCTCCCGGCCCACGTTCTACTTCTACTTCTCGTCGAAAGACGAGGTTCTGCTGGCCCTGCTCGACACGGTCATTGCCGAGGTGCGCCACCGCGTGGCCGCACTGCCCCGCGACTTCGAGCTCGAACCGGCCGCCACCTGGCGGCGCTCGATCGAGGCGTTCATCGAAGTGTTCTCTGCCCACAGAGCTGTATCGAATGCGGCCATGACGGCCCGGATGCGCAACGCCGACGTGCACGCGCTCTGGGCGACTTCGATGCAGTCGTGGGCCGACTACTCCACAGAAATCATTCTGGCCGAGCGCGCCCGGGGCGCCGCACCCGACGGAATCGACGCGCACGACCTGGCCGTGGCGCTGAACCTGATGAACGAGCGCGTGCTCTCGGCCTCGCTGAGCGGCGACGCACCCCGCATCGACCAGGCCAGGTCGCTCGACGTGCTGTCGAGCATCTGGCTACGCAGCATCTACGGCACGACACCCGACTGAAGGAGAAGAACCATGTCAGACCTCAGAAACATCACCGTTCTCGGAACCGGCGTGCTCGGCTCGCAGATCGCCTTCCAGGCCGCGTTCCACGGCTACCCCGTGACCGCCTACGACATCAGCGACGACGTTCTGCAACACGCCCGCGAGCGCTTCGCCAAGCTGGCCGAGGTCTACCGCCGCGACCCGGCCGTGAACGCCACCGACGAGCAGGCCGAGCGCGCCCTCGCCAACCTGCACCTCACCGCCGACCTCGCCGATGCGGTCGCCGATGCCGACCTCGTCATCGAGGCGGTTCCCGAGCTTCTCGCCCTCAAACAAGACCTCTACACGAAACTCGCGCAGCTCGCCCCCGCGAAGACCATCTTCGCCACCAACTCGTCAACACTGCTGCCGAGCGACCTCAAAGGCTTCACCGGCCGCCCCGACCGTTTTCTCGCCCTGCACTACGCCAACCAGGTGTGGCGCAACAACACGGCAGAGGTGATGGGCACCACAGACACCGATCCGGCCGTCTATGCAGCCGTCGTCGCCTTCGCCACCGGCAGCGGGCTCGTGCCCATCGAGATCAAGAAGGAGAAGGCGGGGTACGTATTGAACTCGCTGCTCGTGCCGCTGCTGAATGCCGCCGCACAGCTGCTCGTCGACGGCATCGCCGACGTCGAAACCATCGACAAGACCTGGCGCATCGCCACCGGCGCCCCCGCCGGCCCGTTTCAGATCTACGACGTCGTGGGCCTCACCACGGCGTACAACATCGCCTCGTCGAGCCCCGATCCGCGCTCGCAGAAGTTTGCCGCTCTGCTGAAGACCGACTACATCGACAAGGGCAAACTCGGCACGGCCACCGGCGAGGGCTTCTACACCTACTGAGCCGGCCCTGCTCCAATCGAGATAGGTTGAGGTGACTCAGCCGAGTCAGTGCAATCCAATCGTGAGGCACCGAGTGAGCAACAGCCAGAAGAACGGCACCGGGGCGCGGCTCGGCCTGGGGCTGGCCGCCCTCGGTCGCCCGGCCTACATCACCGTGGGGCGCGGCGACGACCTCGGTGAGAGTGCCGACCGCTCGGTCGATGCGATGCGGGCCCGCGCCCATACCGTGCTCGACGCGGCGTGGCAGCAGGGCATCCGGTACGTCGATGCGGCCCGCTCGTACGGGCTGGCCGAACAGTTTCTGGGCTCATGGCTCGCCGGGCATCCCGAGCGCCGAGCCGAACTGACCCTCGGCTCGAAGTGGGGCTACGAGTACATCGGCGAGTGGCAGATGAACGCCCAGACGCACGAACGCAAGGAGCACAGCCTCCGGATGCTCGAGCGCCAGTGGCCCGAATCCCTCGCCGCGCTCGGCGGGCCGCCCGACGTGTACCTCATCCACTCGCTCACAACCGACAGCCCTGCCCTCGGCGATGATGCGCTGCTCGAGCGTCTGCGGCAGATCGCGGCCGGCGGCGTGCGCGTCGGGTTCTCGACGAGCGGCCCCGGCCAGGCGACGGTCATCGACGCCGCGCTCGCCCTGCCCGGCTCGCCGTTCTCGGCGGTGCAGACCACCTGGAACCTGCGCGAACCGTCAGCCGGTCCCGCCTTGGCGCGGGCAAAAGACGCCGGGTGGCTGGTGGTGGTGAAAGAGGTGCTCGCCAACGGCCGGCTGACCCTTCGCGGCGGCGAACCGGATGCCCTGGCCCTCGCCGAGCGCGCCGCGCAACCGCTCGCCGGGCTCGCCATCGGCGCGGCGTTCGCCCAGCCATGGCCCGACATCGTGCTGACCGGCGCCGTCACGGCAGAGCAGCTGCGGGAGAACCTGGCGGCCCGTCTCCCCCGCGTCAGCGCCGACGACCTCGCCAGCCTCGCCGAGCCGCCCGCCGAGTACTGGGCCGCCCGCAGCGCCCGCGCCTGGAGCTGACCGGCAACCTGAAGCTGACCGGTCGCCCGCAGCCGGCCGGCTCACGTCACCTCGAGAATCACGGTGATGCCCACCATGGCGCTGCCGATGAGAGCCAGCGCCACCCCGGCGACGCCCGCCTTGATGCGGGTGTACGGTGCCCACCACACGCCGACCAGGAACAGCGAGGCGATGCCCACCCCGTTCGAAACGTCGAGTGCAGTGTCGGGGTCGAGGGGGAGCAGAAACGGGATGATCGGCGGAAACGTCGAGACGAGCACCACCACGACGATCGCTGCCGCCGCACGAAAGTCAGCCGCCTTCAACCTCTCGGGAAACCGTTCGGTGGGCACGATCCGCGCGATCTCGTCGTACATCGTCGAGGCCGGTGCCGGGCCCGTGATGTCGTCGAGCGACGAGTCGAGGGCATCCCGAACCACCGACCGGCGCTGCTCGGGCGTCAGCGGCGATTCGCGGAGGGTGTGCGCCGCCAGATCCCACCGCCCACGTTGAAACAGCGCGTTCATCAGGTACAGCGCCGCGTCGATGATGGCCCAGGCGACCGCCGTCGAGAACGCGACGGTGAGCAGGCTCTGCACACCCTCGTCGGTGTTGATCGCGTCGAGCCGAGCGGTCGAGGTGATGCCCACCACCATGACGAGGCCCACCACGATCTCGGGAAGGGTCTCGCCGGGGCTGAGATTTCCCAGCACCGGCAGGCGGATACGCAGAAACGACTGCCTGGTCACCGCAGTTGCGTACCGTGCACCGCGAACTCGTCGATCGCGGCGATCTCGTCGGCGGTGAGCGGCGCTGCATCGCGGGCCCGAATGTTACCCTCGAGCTGCTTCACGCTCGAGGCGCCGATGAGCGCCGAAGCGACCTGCGGGTGACGCAGCACCCAGGTCAACGCCAGCTGCGCCAGGGTCTGCCCGCGCGACTCGGCGATCGCAGTGAGGCCGCGCACCCGTGCCAGGTAGGTTTCCCCGATCGCGCCCGGCTTCAGCCAGCGCCCCTCCGACGCACGTGATCCGTCAGGTACCACACCGGCGATGTAGCGGTCGGTGAGCAGCCCCTGCGCGAGAGGCGAGAAGACAATGGCGCCGGCACCGACCTCGTCGAGTACGGGCAGCAGGCCATTCTCGACGGTTCTGTCGAACAGCGAATACCGCGGCTGGTGGATGCTCAGCGGCACTCCCAGGTCTGCGAGCGCGGCCGCGGCCGCTCTGGTCTGCTCGGGGTTGTAGTTCGAGATGCCCACGTACAGCGCCTTGCCCGACTGAACCGCCGTGGCCAGCGCGCCCATGGTCTCTTCGATCGGAGTCTCAGGGTCGGGGCGATGCGAGTAGAAGATGTCGAAGTAGTCGAGCCCCGTGCGCTTCAACGACGCGTCGAGCGACGAGAGCAGGTACTTTCGCGAACCGCCGTCTTGGTACGGGCCCGACCACATGTCGTAGCCCGCTTTGCTCGAGATGATGAGTTCATCGCGGTACGGGCGCAGGTCTTCGGCGAACACGCGGCCGAAGTTCGTCTCGGCCGAGCCGGGAGGCGGCCCGTAGTTGTTGGCGATGTCGATGTGGGTCACACCGAGATCGAATGCCCGGCGAATGATCGCCCGCTGGTTCTCGAGTGGCTTGTCGTCACCGAAGTTGTTCCAGAGGCCGAGCGACACCGTGGGCAGTTGAAGGCCGCTTCGCCCGACTCGGTTGTAGGTCGCGCGGTCGTAGCGGTCGGGGGCAGCGCTGTAAGGCATGGTGGCTCTGACTTTCTGACAGGTGCAGCGGGTTCAAGGGTTCAGCGGTTCAGCGGTTCAGCGGTTCTGTCACACGTCGGAGGGGCCCGATTGCGGCCCCCCGACAAAACCGACGCGCGGTGACGCCGCGGCATGGATCTCGAACACCACGATATCGTTGCGTCCGCCCACGAGCGCCCCCCGGGGCACATACAGCGCGAGCTGTGGGCCCGCGCTCCAGTATCGACCGATGTTGAAGCCGTTCACCCAGACCGAGCCCTTCGACCAGCCGTCGAGGTTCAGGTAGAGGTCGGTCGGCGCGTCGAGGGTGAACGAGCCTCCGACGAATGCGGGGCCGGCCACCGCGTCGAGCGCGCCGAGAGGTTCGCCGCGACCGGTGAGCGTAGCAACGAGCGCGTCGAGGTCACGCGAGGCGAGGGTGAGAACATCCCACTCCAGCAGCGCCTGCCCATTCATGCTGACGCTGCCGATCAGCCCCTTGGCTTCGCCGATGCGTGGCCCGTAGTTGACTCTGCCCTGGTCTTCGACCAGGAGCTGCAACCACCCGGCCGCGCCGCCCGGCAACGCCAGAAGTCGCTCCTGCGCGGCGCGGCTCAGCGTTCCCACGGCGACGCGATCGACGAACACGGTCGCGCGGTCGCGCACTTCTTCGACCCGCAGCATCCGTGAGTCGCCCGGGGCCAGGGCCGCGCGGTACAGGGTGAACCCGTCGAAGCTCTGCACCTCGTCTGCCGTCGGCAGGTGCTCGAAATGGTGCCACGTCGGCGCCGTTTCGGCCACATCGTGAAGACTCACCGACCAGTCGAGGTCGACAGCGAAGATGGGCGCCTCGACCGGCGGCCCGGGAGACTCTTCGGGTACCGCGTGAAACTCGGAGATCGCCTGCTTCATGGCATAGTACTTCGCCGTGGCATCGCCGTTCTCGGCCAGTGGAGCGTCGTAGTCGTACGAGGTGACCGTCGGCTGGTACACGCCCTTGTCGTTCGCGCCATTCGTGAACCCGAAGTTCGTGCCGCCGTGAAACATGTAGAGACTGAACGACGCACCTGTCGCCAGAAGTTCGCGCAGATCGGCCGCCGTCTCGTCGGCCGATGTTGTGTGGTGATAGCCGCCCCAGAAGTCGAACCAGCCGTTCCAGTACTCCCCGCACATCAGCGGCCCCGTGCTCTGGTGGGCGCGAAGCGTCGCCAGCCGTTCCCTGCTGCGCGAGCCGAACGAGGCGGTCATGAGCGCGCCGTCGACGCGCCCATTCTCGAGCATCTGGGTGGTCGGCTGGTCGATCGTGGTGAGCGGAACCGTGATGCCGCCCGCACGGTTCAACCGCACGAGCTCGGTGAGGTAGGCCGTGTCGCTGCCGTAGGCACCGTACTCATTCTCGATCTGCACCAAGATCACCGGGCCGCCCCTGTCGATCTGCAGGGGCGCAATCAGCGGCAGCACCTGCTCGAGATAGCGGGTGACCTCGGCCATATACTGCGGCTCGCTGCTCCGGATGCCCACCCCCACACCCTCGAACAACCACGCGGGCAGCCCTCCGTTGTCCCATTCGGCACAGATGTAGGGGCCTGGCCGAACGATGGCGTGCATACCCTCTGCGGCCACCAGTTCGAGAAACGCGACGACGTCGAGCTGCCCGTCGGCGCGGAACTCCCCGCGGCGTGGAGAATGTGCATTCCAGGGAATGTAGGTCTCGATCGTGTTCAGGCCCATCAAGCGGGCCTTGTGAATACGATCGGCCCACTGGTCGGGGTGCACACGAAAGTAGTGCAGCGCCCCGGCCATCACCCGGTAAGGCGAACCGTTGAGCAGAAAGTGCTCTGCTCCGATTTCAAATGTCGACACGGTTGTCCTTCAGATTCTCACGCGCGCGCGGGGTGTTGGTGTTACTTGTTGACCGCGAAGCCCTGCTGGGCTCCGTAGCTGACGCTCGACTCCTGCCAGGCCGCCAGACCCTTGTTCAGGTCTGACTTGTTGGCATACGACTGGCCGACCGTGTCGCTGAAGACACTGTTGGCATAGGTCTGGAACGGCAGGTACTGCCACCCGGGAACGACGGAGTTCGACGCGTCGAGCAGCACCTTGTTGATCAGCTGGCCACCGAAGTAGGTGGGTGCGTCTGCCAGGAAGGTGGGGTCGTTGAGCTGTGCGGTGGTGGAGGGAAAACCGCCACCCTTCAAGAACACGCTGACGCCGGGGCCCGAGTTCAGCCACTGCAGAAATCCTGCCGCAACGAGCTGGTTCTTGCTCTGGGCCAGAACAGCCTGTCCGCCGCCGCCGTTCTGGGCGGTGGCCGCGGTGCCGTCGTAGGTGGGCAGAGGGGCCACGCGCCAGTTGCCTGCACTGCCGAGCGCACCGGTCTCGAGGTTGCCGGGCATCCAGGCACCGGTCACGAGTGAGGCGATCGAGCCGTCGCTCAGAGACTTCCACCACGCGTCACTCCACGAGGGGGTGCTCGAGACAAGACCCGGCTCCACGAGCTGGTTCCACATGTCGGCGTACTTCTTCGAACCGGCATCCTGCAGATTGACGGTCACTGAGTTACCCGACGAGACGTATGGCTTGCCACCGGCCTGCCAGATGAGACTGGTGGTGAGGCCGGCGTCACCCGCGTCGTTGGTGATGTATTTCGTCGGGTCGGCGGCGTGCAGCTTGGCGGCGTCAGCGATGTACTCGTCCCACGTCGTGGGAACCGTCAGCCCGTACTGGTCGAAGATGGCTTTGTTGTAGAACAGGGCCATGGGGCCCGAGTCCTGCGGCAGCGCGTAGATGGCCGATCCCCCGGTGACCGCTGTCCAGGTCGACGGCGAATACGAACTCTGAAGCGACGAGAAGCCATACGAGCTGAGGTCGGTGAGCGACTTCGAGAGTTCGAACTGCGGCATCGCGTAGTACTCGATCTGCGCCACATCCGGAGCACCCGAACCCGCCTTGATCGCGTTCTGCAGTTTCGTGTATTCGTCGTTGCCGGTGCCGGCGTTGACGAGGTTGACCGTGACGTTCGGGTACTGCGCCTCGAATGCAGCGACCTGGTCTTTGGCCTGCGGAGTCCAGCTCCAGTAGGTGATGGTCGACTTCTGCTGCAACGCGGCAGCGATCTGGTCGGCGTTGGCCGAGCTGTTGGCCGTCGGCGTCGAACCCGAGCAGGCTGCAAGGGCTCCGGCGAGCAGAATGCCCACTGTCGCGAGCGCGGCGACCCTCCCGACCGGCAGAGAACGTGTGCGTGTGATTTTCATGGTGTTCCTTTCACTTCATCGTGGGTACTGAGGCTGTGGTGCGGGGGATGAGATTCGGGGTCATTCTTTGACGCTGCCAGCACTGAGGCCCGACTGCCAGAACCGCTGCAGAAAGAGAAAAGCAACGACGATGGGAACGATCGTGAGAAGCGAACCGGTGATGACCAGGTTGTAGATCGGCTGCGCGGCCACACCACTTGCTTGCGCGTTCCACTGGTTCAGACCCACGGTGAGCGGGTAGAGCGTCGGGTCGCTCAGCATGATCAGGGGCAGAAAGTAGTTGTTCCATGTCGCCACGATCGTGAAGAGCAGCACGGTCACGAGGCCGGGCGTCAGTAGTCGAATGGCGATCGTGAAAAACGTGCGCATCTCGCTCGCGCCGTCGATGCGTGCCGCTTCGAGCAGTTCGCTCGGTATGGCATCAGAGGCGTACGTCCAGATCAGGTACAGACCGAACGGGCTGATCAGGGAGGGCAGGATGACCGCCCACACGGTATTCGTGAGCCCGAGTTGGCTGAACATCAGAAAGGTCGGCACTGCCAGCGCGGTACCCGGGATAGCCACGGCCCCGAGAATGAGCGCGAACACGAACTTCTTGCCCGGAAAGTTGAACTTGGCGAGGCCATACCCGCCGAGCAGCGCGAGAAACGTCGCCCCGCCCGCACCGATCACGACGTAGAGCAGCGTGTTGCCGAACCAGTGCACGAAGATGCCGTTGTTGTAGGTGAGCGTCTGGCCGATGTTGTCGAAGAAGGCGAAGGGGCCGCTGAACCACAGACCGAACGAGCTCAGCAGGCTGGCCTGGGTCTTGGTCGAGTTGACGAACAGCCAGAACAACGGCAGCAGGCTGTAGACGAGCAGCAACCCCATGACGATCGTGAGAATCGTCGACTTGCGGCGGTACGTTGCGCCGCCCTTTGTGCGTGAGACTGACGACATCGTCACAGCTCCTTTCGTGAACCGCGCAGCTGCACGATATAGGCGATGACGGCTGTGAGAACGCCCATGATGATGGCGATGGTGGCCGAGTAGTTGTACTGCTGGCCGGCGAACGACAGGTTGTAGGCGTACATGTTCGGCGTGAAGAACGTGCTGATCGAGTTGGGTGCCAGCGACTTGAGGATGTTCGGTTCATTGAAGAGCTGAAAGCTGCCGATGATCGAGAAGATGACGGCGATGACGATCGCTGGGCGCAGCGCCGGCAGCTTGATGCTCCTGATCACCTGGAACGCGCGGGCCCCGTCGAGCTCTGCGGCCTCGTACAGGTCTCCCGAGATCACCCGAAGCGCCGCATAGAACAGCAGCATGTTGTAGCCCGTGAACTCCCAGGTGTTGATGTTGCCGATTGCCGCGAGCACGACGTTCGGCGCCAGCGGGTCGAACGCGATTCCGAAGAACTTGTCGAAGCTGCCCACGAGCCCGAACTGGGTGCCGTAGATGAAGCCCCACATCAGCACGGCCACAACAGCGGGCACCGCGTAGGGCAGAAAGATCGCGATGCGAAAGAACGAGGCCGCGTGCAGTCGGGCACTGTCGAGCGCCAGCGCCGCAGCGAGAGCGATGAGGAGCATGATCGGAACCTGCACGACCAGAAACAGCACAACCCGCCCGAGCGAATCCCAGAAGTTAGGGTCGGTCAGAGCCTCGACGTAATTGGCGAACCCGACGAAGGCATTGCCACCGACCAGCTGATCGCGAAAGAGGCTGAGGTAGACCGCGTAGATGACCGGCGCCACCAATACGAGCGCGAAGACCAGCAGAAACGGGAGAACGAACATCCAGCCCGTCCATTGGCGCTTGGTGCGTCGCATGACGGGCGGAGATGACAACTGCAGCGACGACATCGTCCCTCACTGGGCTGGGCAGTTCTGTGTTGCCACAGCCCTGCGGTCTATGTTCACGTCAACATGAACTCGACCGACCATATCATGTTTACGTGAACATGCAACAATGTGTTCAGAGCGAAAGGATGCCCGTGAACCCGCCCACCGATTCGAGTGATGCGCTGCGAGCCCGAAAGAGTATTGAGCGTTCCGTTTCGATGGCCGACGTCGCCAAACTCGCCGGAGTGTCGGGCCAGACGGTCTCGCGCGTGGCGAACGGCCACAGCAATGTCGATGCCACGACGCGCGACCGCGTGCTCGACGCGATGAAGACGCTCGGCTACCGGCCCAACGTCGCCGCGCGGGCGCTGCGCACCGGTCGGTCGGGCTCGATCGGCGTCATCATGTTCTCGCTCTCGACCTTCGGCAATCGAAAGACCCTCGACGCCATCGCGATGGCCGCCGCCGACGAGGGCTATGCCACCACTCTCATCCCCATCCTGCACCCGAGCCAGGGTGCGGTGAGCGACGCCTTCGTGCGGCTCAGCGAGCAGGCCGTCGACGGCGTGGTCATCGTCATCGAGGCGCACGTGCTCGACTCCGCCGAGATCGTGCTTCCCGCCGGGCTGCCCGTGGTCATCGTCGACTCCGACGCCGGCGAACGCTATACCGTGGTCGACACCGACCAGTACCAAGGCGCGCAACTCGCCACCCAGCACCTGCTCGATCTCGGTCATCCACAGGTCTGGCACATCTCCGGGCCGCCCTCGTCGTTCTCGGCCGCTCGCCGAACCCAGTCGTGGCGCGCGACCCTCGAGGCCGCGAACATCGTTCCGCCACCCGTGCTCATCGGCGACTGGAGCACCACGTCGGGGTACGAACTCGCCCAGTCTCTGGTCGCCCGACCCGAGGTCACCGCCATCTTCGCCGCGAACGACCAAATGGCACTCGGCGCGATGATGGCCATTCACGAGGCCGGCAGGGAGATTCCCGCGTCAATCAGTGTCGTGGGCTTCGACGACACCGAGGAGTCAGGCGCCTTCTGGCCGCCGCTGACCACGATTCACCAAGACTTCGTCGCGGTGGGCCGACTCTGCATCGACAAACTGATTGCCGAGATTGTCGGCGGCCACGACACCACTGGCACGACGCTCGTCGCCACCCGGCTCGTGGCCCGCAGCTCCACGGCACCCCTGGGCGGCACCCCGCACTAGAGTTGGCGAGTGAGAATCGCACTGCTGGGGGGCCTCCGTCTCGAGCACGACGGCCGCGTCATCCCCGTCTCGGGCGCCATGCAGCTCGCCGTGCTTTTTCGCCTCGCCGTCGACGCGGGCACCTCGGTGAGCTATCGCTCGATCGCCGAAGACGTGTGGGGGTCGGATGCCCCCGAGAACACGCGGGCAGCACTCCAGTCGATCGTGTCGCGCCTGCGCTCGCAGCTCCCCCCGTCGTCGATCGAGTCGACCACGGGCGGTTACCGCCTGGCCGTTGCACGCACTGACGTCGACGCACTCGCCTTCTCCGACCTGGTCACCACCGCCGAACGGAGCGGCGACGCGGTCGCTCTGCTCGCTCGAGCACTCGAACTCTGGGCCGGTGAACCCTGGATTCCCTCGCAGAACTTCGACTGGTTCCTGCGCGATCTGAGCAGCGATCACGCCCGAGCCGTTGAGTTGGTCGGCCGCCGCGCCGCGCCCAAGCCGAGCGCCGCACTACCGGCACAACTCACCAGTCTCGTCGGCCGCGAGCTCGAGCTCGCGACGATAGCCGACCAGCTGAAGACCAATCGATTGGTCACACTCATCGGAACCGGAGGGGCAGGCAAGACGCGCCTCGCCCTCGAGACCGCAGCCAACCAGAGCGGCAACACCATTTTGGTCGAGCTGGCACCGGTGGGCCCGAGCGAAGTCGTGGGGTCGGTACTCACGGCCACCGGCCGAGAAATCCGCACTGTAGAAACCAGCGGCGACTCGAGCCGCACCCGTATTCTCGAGGCGTTGGCCGGTCGAGATGTTCTGCTCGTGCTCGACAACTGCGAGCACGTCATCGATGCGGCGGCGGCGCTGTCGCAAGATCTGCTGTCGGCCCTGCCGCGCCTGCGAATTCTCGCGACGAGCCGGGAGCCTCTCGGGGTTCCGGGCGAGGCGTTCGTAGGCCTCGGATCACTGCCGCATCCCACCGACGCCGTGATCCGAGCGTCGAACCCCGAAGAACTTCTGGCCTTCGCCGCGGTCGAACTGTTCTGCCAGCGGGCCCTTTCGGCCCGGGGTCGCCCGCTCGAGGGCGACGAAGTGAGCATGGCGGGTCGCATCTGCGCTCGTCTCGACGGGTTGCCGCTCGCGATCGAACTTGCGGCAGCCAAGCTTCGCACCATGGAACCCGCCGAGGTGCTCACCGGCCTCGACGATCGGTTCACCCTGCTGACCGGCGGGTACCGTACAGCGATGCCCCGGCACCAGACCCTCCGCGCGATGATCGACTGGAGCTGGAGCCTGCTCGACGAAGGCGAGCGCCGCGCTCTGCTCGGGCTGTCTGTCTTTCCCGCCGGCGTCGGGGTCGCCGAGGCGCGCGCGCTCGCCGAGGCCCTCGAATTGCCCAGCGCGGCCGTCTTCGACTCGCTCGTCGACCGCTCGCTGCTGCAGCGTTCGCGGGGGCGTTTTCGCCAACTCGAGACCATTCGCGAATACGGCCTCGAACGAGTGGCCGCAGAGGGCGCCCTGGCCGAGGCCAGAACCGCGCAGGCCCGGTACATGATGCAGCGCGCCGCCGAGGTCGACCGACGACTGCGGGGCCCGGGCATCATGCAGGCAATAGCCTGGTTCGACGACGAAGAAGACAACCTGGCCGCCGCCCTGCGGTTCGCAGCGGGGGTTCCGGCGCCCCAGATCGTTGTTCGACTCACCATCTCATCGGCGTGGTACTGGGTGCTGCGCGACAGGAACGAAGAAGCGGCAACGTGGCTCGGCATTGCTGCGAGCCAGGCGGCGGGTGTCGAGGGTGACGAGGCGAAGATACTTTCGCTCGTGCATCCGTTGCTCGAAGACTTCACCGGCAACGACACGGATGAGTTCGACCTGGCCCTGTTGGGCGAGAAGCTGCGGCAGCTGCGTGCTCCGCTGAAGGGTGTCGAACTGCGGGCCGGAAGCCACGAGATGCTGCAATTGCTCGCACCCGGCCTGCTGGCGTTCGCTGAGGTCGCCGGCAATCCCGACTGGTTCACCTCTGTTCGATTGCCCCGCGGCGAAGAACTCGGCCTCGATCCGTGGCCGACCGCTATGTTGCACGTGATGAGTGCAGCGGCAGCCCAGAACCGCGGTGAGATCGCCGAACTCGGTGCCGAGGCAGAAGTCGCTCTTCGCCTGTTCGCCGAGGTCGGCGATCTGTGGGGCACCGCCATGGCCGAACGGATGCTCGCCGAATGGGTGACCCTCGAGGGCGATCTCGAGCGAGCGCTCAGCCTTGCCGACTCATCGACCGACATCATGCAGGTCATCACGTCGAGCCCCGACTTCGCACGCGAACAGGGGCTGAGCATTCAATTGCTGTGGCGGCTGGGGCGCATCGACGAAGCCCGCGCGCGCATCACAGCGTCAGTTGCCGAGACCGAGGCCGAAGGCGACCCGCGGGCCATCCTGCAGGCTCAGATCAACGGGCTGCGGCTTGACGTATCGCTTCGTGACATGCATTCGGCACAGCAACGTGTCATCGCTGTCGAGGGTTTCATCGAACAGGCCAGAGCGCCCCTGCAGACGGTTGCGGTACTCGAGACGGCGAAGGCGGCGATTGCCCGCGAACGGGGCGACACCGAGGCGGCCGAACATCATCTGCGAGCTGCGGCGGCGAGTGCCCTCAAGAGCCGTGACCAGCCGATCATCGGCGGCGTCGCGATCGGCGTAGGCCTGCTCGCTCTGGCCAGGGGCGATGTACGGATGGCTGTGCGCGCGGTCGACTTCGCCACCACCATCATCGGCGCGTACGACGCGACCAACCCCGACATCCTCGAGATCGCTGTCGCAGCCGACCGCGCAGAAATCGGGCGCCCGAGTACATCTGTACCCGAACGCCCGAGTTCGCTCGAAGCGCTGAACGACCTGCTGGCCTGATCTCAGATCTTCTTGCGGTAGGCCCAGGTTGCGAGAGGGAAGAAGACGCCGACCAGCACCACACATGACGTGATCACCCAGAGGATCTGGCCGGTGGTGGTGTCTCCCACCACACCCGTCGACCCCGTCAGCAGGCCACGCATCGATTCGATGACGTGCGTCACCGGGTTGATGGCCACCCACCCCTGTAGCCACGTCGGAAGAGTGGATGCCGGCACGAATGTCGACGATCCGAACGTCAGCGGAAAGACGATGAGAAACGACAGGCCCTGCACGGCCCCTGCACTGCGGGCGAGCATGCCGATCAGCACCGAAACCCAGCAGAGGCTGACCGCGAAAGCGATGATCAACAGCACTGCGATCGCCACGTGCCACCACGGCGTCGTGAACTCGAAACCGATGATGCGACCGAAGACCAACGTCACCGTGATGGCGATCGAGTGGCGCACGATGTCCCCGAGCACGGCACCGAACAGCGGCGCCGATCGGGCGATGGGCAGCGACCGGAACCGGTCGAAGATGCCCTTCTGAATGTCGGTGTTCAAGTTCACGCCGATGGTCAGCGATGTGAACATGATGGTCTGCACGATGATGCCGGGCAGGGCGAACTGAACGTATTTGTCGGTCGAACCGGCAATGGCCCCACCGAAGATGAAGACGAACAACACCGTCATGATGATGGGCTGCACCGTGACATCGATGAACTGCTCCGGGTTTCGGAACATCTTCGTGATGGTGCGTTTGGCGAGGATGAGAGAGTCGCGAATCATCAGGCGGCCGCTCCGTTCGGGGTCTCGTCTTTTTTGGTCTGGCCGGTGAGCGAGTAGAAGACCTCGTCAAGGCTCGGCAGCCGCAGCGACAGCTCCGACACCGAGATGTTCTCGGCGGCGAGGGCTGCGACTACCGTGGTCATGGCCGATTCGCTGGCGACCGACACCGAGAGCAGGTCCGGGGCCGGTTGCTCCGGTTCTCGCGTGCCGTATCGCACAAGCAGCTCGCGAACGCGCGGCAGTGATGTCACATCGGTCGGCCGCACCTCGAGGGTCTGGCCCCCGACCTGTCGCTTCAGGCCTTGGGGAGTGTCGTGCGCGATGATCGAGCCGTGGTCGATGACGGTGATCTCATTGGCCAGCGCATCAGCCTCTTCGAGGTACTGCGTCGTCAACAAGATGGTCGTGCCCTGCTTCACGAGCACGCGGATCATGTCCCACACGTCGTCGCGCTTGGCCGGATCGAGCCCCGTCGTCGGCTCGTCGAGGTACACGACAGCTGGCCGACCAATGAGCGAAGCCGAGAGATCGAGCCGTCGTCGCATGCCACCCGAGTACGTTTTCGCGAGCCGGCCGGCAGCATCTGTGAGATCGAATTCGGCCAGCAGCTCGGCTACCCGCACCTTCGCCTGCCGCGTCGACAGGTCGAGCAGCTGGCCGATCATCACCAGGTTCTGCATGCCAGTGAGGTCTTCGTCCACACTGGCGAACTGGCCCGTCAGGCCGATCTTGCGGCGCACGGCCGTCGCCTGGTGCACGACGTCGAGCCCCGACACGGTGGCCGTGCCGCCATCTGGCTTCAACAGGGTTGCGAGAATGCGCACCGCTGTCGTCTTACCTGCGCCGTTCGGGCCGAGTACGCCGAGAACGCGCCCCTCCTCGACCGTGATGTCGATTCCGTCGAGCGCGGTGGTCTTACCGAAGCGCTTGATGAGGCCGTGGGCCTCGATTGCTGCTGGCATTGTGATCTCCTCTGCAGATGCGCGGTGTAAAACGCGTCTGAGACGAGTGTGCAGGAGCAGCGCTGTCGCAGCGCTGTCAGCTGCTGTCAGCGCCTGTCTGGCTGCTGACGGGGGTGGTTAAATGCAGGAAAGCCCAGCAACCGTTGTAAGGGTTGTTGGGCTTTCCTGGTGTTTCTTAAGGTGGGTCCGGCGGTGTCCTACTCTCCCACAAGGTCTCCCTTGCAGTACCATCGGCGCTGCGAGTCTTAGCTTCCGGGTTCGGAATGTTACCGGGCGTTTCCCTCGCGCTATGGCCGCCGAAACATTAGGGACATCCCTGGTGGGTGTGTCTGCATGTTCCGAAGGGTTTAGCTTCGATCATTTTCAGTTGTGACCCGACCGTATGTCGGGAACCACAGAGTGGACGCGAGTGTTTTTGTTGCGCAAAAAGTTGACCTTCCACCAACCCGTGAGGGTGGGCGGGTTGTGTTGATGAAGTTATCGGCTTATTAGTACAGGTCAGCTCCACACCTCGTTAGTTGGTGCTTCCACATCCTGCCTAT